>CBDUFM010000599.1:0-2821 GCA_965366325.1 uncultured bacterium | reverse complement strand
CTAGCTGCAAAATACGATGTACTCATCGCCTTGCACACCGACCACTGTCACCCAGTCAACCTTGAGCCATTCATGGACCCCTTGCTCGAAGAGAGCGAAAAGCGCGTTGCTGCTGGTCAATTGCCATTGTTCAACAGCCACATGTTTGACGGCTCAGAATTGCCACTCAGCGAAAATCTTGCAATTTCTAAAAAATACCTCGAGCGTTGTGCCAAGCTCAACATCATCCTCGAAATCGAAACCGGCGTTGTTGGCGGTGAAGAAGACGGCCACGACACCAGCGGTGTTGCAGCTGACAAACTCTACACCACACCAGAAGACATGGTTGAATCGTTTGAAACCCTGCAGCCACTCGGCACCTTCATGTTGGCAGCGACCTTTGGTAACGTTCACGGCGTCTACAAACCCGGTAACGTTAAATTAACCCCAACCATTCTGCGTGATGGCCAAGCAGCGGTTAAAACCAAGCACAACACCGAAGACAATCCTTTATTCTTGGTCTTCCACGGCGGCTCTGGCTCAACCAAAGAAGAAATCCACGAAACACTGGCCTACGGCGTTATCAAAATGAACGTTGATACCGACACCCAATATGCATTCACCCGCCCAATCGTTGATCACGTCTTCAAGAACTATGACGGCATGCTCAAAATCGAAGGCGAAGTTGGCAACAAAAAAGTTTACGACCCACGCGCCTACTTGAAACTTGCAAAAGCAGGCATGAAGCAACGCGTTGTCGAAGCTTGCCAAGACTTAAACGCTGTTGGCAAAAGCTTGACCCTGAAAGCTGCTAAAGCCTAAGACTCGCTCGCATTAAGAACTTCAAAACCTCGTCATGAAAATGGCGAGGTTTTTTAATGGGCAAATATCCTCTAGAGAATATTCTTAATGTAATCCCAGAATCTGACCAATACCGTATTCCACTTGATCGACGATTAACTGCGGAACCGCGCTGATTCGCTTCACTAGACATTCCTTATCAATCGCCGTCAATTGCGAGACATTAATCACTGAGTCTTTTTTCAGTAACGAATCTTTTTTCCTCAAAAGGACATTACCTGGAATATCTGCATATTTTAAGTTCGATGTCATGCCCAAAACAATGACCGTAGCGATCTTACTATCGTTAAAGTGATTATCTTGAATAATCAGCACCGGACGCTGATAACCGGGCTCAGAGCCAAGGGGTTCGCCTAAATCAGCAAACCAGATTTCACCTCGTCGGATTACCATTCATTCTCACGCAATAAACGCTTGGACTTTTGAGTCAAAACAGGATCCACATCATCACCTATTGATGAAACTGCCTCATTTATTTGACTAATCAGACCATCCCTTCGATGTGCCTCCAGATACTCAGCAAGCGCAGCAGCAATCAGTGCACTTCTACTTAAGTTATGCTCTGATGCATACTTATCAGCTATAGCGTAGAGATTATCGGGAAGACTAATGGCAGTTTTCATACTATGATTATACTAAAGTTATACCATGTTTCAACCAAGGATTCCACGCACATCGCAGGCATATTCAATACACATACCCTCCCACACCCTATACTCGCAAGGAACTCAGGGAGATGTAGGTACGACCCACGTTGGGAAATCATTAGCTATGCCACTAGTCACCTCAGCATCACTAACCAATTTATATATTCCAAAACCTGTTCCAATGCACTGTTTTTCTACCAACAAGGCAGGGTAATAACAATAAAACAATACTACATCGGAATTACTTTCCGTACTAAAGACGAGGGACGGTGGAACAATCTCTACTCCACCCAAAGTTAATGCATCGCTCAAATACATAGCCCTGACAATGAAGTAACTACCTACATACAGCAATAGTAATATAATTACGCTGGTGGATGATATACCCAATGATGTTTGCCCACTCATAATGGGCCACCTACCCCACCCAACGGTCAATAAAGGAGCGAACGATCGGCTCATCCTGCGAACCCTGCACAATCACGCGGCCGTCGGCGAAGCAGGTACCGATTAAGTCGCCGTCTTGCCAGCGGACTAAATATTCATTACTGCGTTGGAGCTGCATTTTAACGCGCTGGGCAAAAGCCGCTAAATCTACTTCTTGGTTTAATTGCACCTGCATGCCACCACGACCACAGAGCGTGACTGATGTTTGTTTTTGTTGACTGGTGTACGGATAGCTCGCCTTCTCGCTGCAGGCTGGGCAGTCGGTGTGACGCCATGCAGACAAATCCATGTATTGACTTGTTCCTTGCCAAATATCGCAGGACCAAAAACGCTTATCTATTTGATCGACATTACCGCTTAAAATCTTTAAGGCTTCGGCGCATTGTCTGGCCGATGATGCATAAACCGCTGGCGCAATAATACCGCTGCTATCGCAGGTCGGACTATCGCCGGCGCTCGGCAGCTGATCTTGAATACAAGCTAAGCACGCGGTTTCACCGGGAATAATCGTCATGCCGCAGGCGTAGGAGCCAACACAGGCTGCGTAAATCCATGGGATCTGATGCTTGCACGCAAATTCATTAATCAGATGGCGCGTAATGAAATTATCACAGGCATCAATAATGAGATCGGCGTCGGCCAGTAAATCTTCAACCGTACCAACATGCAGATCCGCAATCCGCGCATCTACCTCGACGCTGATATTCAATGCTAATAAATGCTTTTCAGCGGCTATCACTTTGGGAATGCTTTTTTCCGCGTCTGCCTCCGTAAACAGGGACTGACGCTGTAGATTTGACCACTCGACAAAATCACGATCAATTAAACGCAGCGACGCAACACCTGCACGACAGAGCATTTCGGCAGCAATGCTACCGAGTGCGCCA
>CBDUFM010000598.1:0-2824 GCA_965366325.1 uncultured bacterium | reverse complement strand
GATTGGAATGAATTGTGAGCGATTTAAAATTTTCTGTAAATGAGACAACAGCCAAGATTGATTCGATAAGACTCTACGGTGAGGAACTCTTAAATAGTTCTGAGCACGGGCAGCGCGATCTCATGGTCAATGGGCTTGAGCTGAAAACACGGCCGCATGTGGACGCAGAGCGAGGGAGTGCGAGTGAATCGGGTGCCCGCTTAAAGGGCGAGCATTTTGTCGATCATTTTTCTGGCTGGGGTTTAGTGGTAAATCGTCAGATTGGTGCACGTAAGGGTCTGCAGTATAATTGTACCGGTATTAATTATCTGATTCGGCGTGAGTTATGCGATATGACGGATTTGCCCTGTCCGGGCCCAGGCGGTCCAGTGAACGAGGCGCCGCTGCATGCGGATAGTTTCGGTTTGCTTAACTGGGATTGGAAGTTCTGGGGCGATAAGACACGTATGATTTATCCTTCATCGCATACGCAGGGTCCTTGCGATGAGTTTGGCCATATTGGCTATGAGCACGATACACCGCAGAGATGCAAAAACTTTTTGCAAAATGTGTGGCGACGGACGTATCCAAGTAGCATGGTGGTGCATGGTGGTTTGTTTTATAATGAAGAGACCGAGCACTGGATCGCGCTTACCTGCCGTAGGCCACACGTTGGTTATAAATTAAATATTGAAGAAGCTGGCGAGGGTGTTGGTTATGATTTCTTAATGCATGCGCCGTTTGGCATTGGCGATTCATTACGCATGCCTGAAATTAAAATATACCACGGCAAGACCAACGAAGAAATGAAGAGCTGGTTGGCTTGGTATACGACATTTTATTACGAAGAGTGTCCGGACTGGGTCTACAAGAAAAATTGGGGTGACGGTCTCGCATGGGATAATCAGCCGACGTGGACCGAGCAGGCAGATCATTGGGAGCAAGAAGTTGATAAGGGCATCTATAATGCGATTAGCTATTCGCTGGTCACGAATCGTCCAGTGCGTTCAGGCACTTTACCTTTTGGCTATGAGCCCGATCCGAATCATGGGTCGATAACAGAATTTAAAGCCATGGCGAAGCGCATGAGCGATCGTGGCGTACCATTGCTGGTGTGGATGTCGCATTCTGGATTATGCCCCGGTGCTGATGGTGTTGATGATGACTGGTTTATTCGCGGCATTGATGGTCGTGCGACCGCCGGTTGGGGGTCGATTGATGGTGGCATGAATATGTGTAATCCCGGGCATCCCGGTTACATAGCCTATACCAAGAAATGGATTCATTTTTACATCGTCGAGTGTGGCTGTAAGGGTATTTTTATTGATTGCCTTGGCTGGGTATTTCCGCCCGACTTTAAACAGCGCGATTTCATGCGTTTTCCTGCAGATACCAATCGTCTGACTCTAACATTTCAAACAGAAATTTATGAGTATATTAAAGAATGTGATCCAGACGCTATTTTATTGGGCGAAGGCGCTAGCTTGGATGCACCGGTTAATATTTTCTCGATAGCAGGTAATCCGGTTCGTGCACTTGATGGCATGGGTCCGCGTGACTTTTTCTTAGATTTAAATAATTATGCGCCAAAACGTATGGTAATCGATCAGGGTGGACATAATCTTCCGGCTGGTGGTATGTGTCGGACCAAAGTGGGCGGATTCAGTGAGGACTATTGTCAATTTATGACGAAGCTGTTGGACGAAAAGGGTGGCCGCGATGCGTTTACCCATTTGGTGGGCGATATTTCCATTCTTGAGAATTTATTGTTTTTCCCGCATGGTGAGGCTGCGCCGCCGAATACGGAATTCTTTCCAGCACGTGACATTATCAGCTTACCTGCTCCTTGGGAGGGCATCAAAACGCTAACCGGTAAATTTCATGATCATGTTATTGAAAAGAATAACGATGGTGAATTTGTCGGTCTTCAGCCTGGCATTTATGAAATGGCATAGGAGTTCTTGGGCGCTATGAAGATTGTCTGTTTAGGCGATAGCATTACCGGCCAGGCGGATTTACGCAGTTATTTAAAATGGTCGTCTATTCTTGAATGTATTTTGGATTCGTTAAATGGCGATGGCACAGTTCAAGTCCTTAATCGTGGTATTGCAGGTGATACCAGTGCGGATGCGCGTAAGCGTTTGCAGGGAGATGTCCTCGATGTGCAGCCAGATATTGTGGTGATGCTTCTCGGTGGTAACGATGCAGGATCGGGCCGCTCGCGATCAGCAGTGCAGGCTGATTTGGAATATATAGTTCAGCAATCAAAGAATATTGGTGCGCGGGTTTTAATGCTGCAATACGCTTTGATTCCCAATCCAGAAAATGCCGAAGGTACGTGGTCGCATTTAAATACGAATAATGCGCTTATTGCTGAAATTGCTGCTGCTGAAAAAGTGGCATTACTTGACATGGATGAGCCGATGCAGGCCGCATTTAAGAACCAGAGCCTTAATGAATTTGTCGGGCGTGAGAATGGTATTGCCCACTGGGCTGAGAAGCCTCTTTTGCAGGCCCATCTGATGAATCCTGTTGACGGGGTGCACTTGAGCCCAGTCGGCGAATTGGTCTTTGCGCGCTCGATTTATAGGAAGCTTAGCGGCTTGGGTTGGCTATAGCCTATAGCCGCTAGGGACAGAGCCGGCTTCTCTATTGGGCAACGGGGTAAAGCCCTTGTCACATATATGTACGTAAGACAAGTATATAAAGTGGTTTAAGTTAATGGGCGCAGGGAGTGACGGGCACCCACTGTATTGGTGGATTCTCATTGATAACACTTCACATCACTATAGTGTGATGTGAAGTGTTGGGCAGCGCTGGCTGCTATCTAGACAGTACAGGTGGG
>CBDUFM010000597.1:0-2826 GCA_965366325.1 uncultured bacterium | reverse complement strand
TTCTGCAATGATGCTGTCGTAATAGTGATCGGCCTCTCGCTTACGTTGTTCGCAGATTTCATCAAAGTCTAAAAAATCATCGCTCTTAGGCTGGCCCTTAAATAAACGCAGACGAATAACTTGACTCGCACCAGGCTCAAGACTCATAGCATAATGATATGCGCTTTTACTACCAATACCGCGTTCATTAATCGCATTCTGCTGACCGTTTATAATATAACGATGGAAACCGTCTTTGTAATATTTACCCTCTTCTTCTTCCTGCTCAGTATCGAGGTCATAACGCGTTTCATTATCAGTAAATAACATACCGCGCAGCGAACTAGAACGCGCGTCAGCGTTTAAAGTATACGCGCCAAGACTCATGTGCTCAGTGGTAATCGAATAATTACCATGAGCATAAAATTCGGTGCGATGGTTTTCACCTTCATGATGTGCACCCCAAGACCACGTATTACGAGCCCATAATTGTGGCAGCACGGTAAGATCCGCCGCATCCGGACCGCGATTGTGCACGGTAATCCGAATTAAGATATCATCATGCTTAGATTTGACATATTCTGTTTCAATATCGAAATATCTATTCTCGTTAAAAACACCCGTATCAATTAATTCGTATTCTGCATCGTCAATGCCACGACGGCCATTTTCATCACGCAAATCTTGATAAGGGAATGCCTGTTGAGGATATTTATAAAGCGCCTTCATATAGCTATGTGTCGGCGTTGAGTCGAGGTAGAAATATTCTTCCTTACAATCTTCCCCATGATTGCCTTCGGGACCAGTCAGGCCAAAAAGACGTTCTTTCAATATTTTATCGTGACCATTCCACAAACCCACACTAAAGCAGATTCGTGACAGACGATCGCTCATACCAAAGAGACCGTCCTCGCCCCAACGATAAGCACGCTTCACCGCTAGTTCATAGGGGAAGTACTCCCAACAGTTACCATTCTCCGAATAATCCTCGCGCACAGTTGCCCACTGGCGCTCAGACAAATACGGTCCCCACAACTTCCAATCGTATTCATGGGTGTCAGCTTCTATCAGTCGTTTTTGTTCTGCTGTCTTTTCAGGCATTGCCGCTTCAATCTTTCTCAACATAGCACAGAGTCGCTAATTATTGTTGAGAAGTTTAGCCGTTGCTTTGCTGGCATGCAAGTCAGCAAACTCTCAACACTTGCTCAATAACCCAGAGCCACAGCGGTTTATCCACACAACTATTCTTTTGCGAGTACGTCCAAAAACCCCTGCAGAAAGCTGAGCGCCGCTTTAAGCTCATCAGCACCCATCACATCAGCATAGGCAAAGCAAAAGAGGCGCTCGCCACTACAAATGAGCGTCAACGGTGCTGCCTGCAGCAGGTAGGCCTGCAGCGCAGGCGAAAAGACGCGCTGAAACGCCGCCTCATCCGGACTGCTGACCACAATCTTTTCCGCTAAGTCAGCGTGCAAGCCCGTTTCTGTCGATGCGCAAACAGCCCGCCGCGAGCGTCCACCAAGCGGCTTAATCGAAAAACGCGGCATGGCCTTCGTTAACTGTATCTCTATCACCGTTTGCGCATCAGAGCGCCACTGCGGCTCAATTTCATAAAGTCGGAATCGATCACCCGCATCTGCAGCACTGCCATCTGGCAACGTACCTAATTTTTGAAAGACTACGCGATCAGCTATGCGCACATACCCAAATGGGCTTGCGCCTGCGATATCTAAAACGCGCTGCGACTGGCGCTGCAGTTTCAAAAACCAATCCGGCATCCGCTGATCAAGACAGAGCGCATGTATCTCACGGCGCCGTTTAGTTCTGCCGCGCAGCACAAACACTGCGCCGAGCACAAGGATCAGAAACAGCACCACATAGACATAATAATTCACCGCTGGCTGGTCCTGCCTCGGCTCCGGAACAGCCGCAGCTTCTACGGACGTCTCTACGCCAAACAGCAATCCACATAGCGACAGAAAAAATGCTAACGAAAACACGACAGAACGCATACAAGCTCAGCCTTATGGAAACTCAGCAAGTCTGACCGTCTCGCCTTGCCCTTCATCCTCCTATCTGCGCAACAGAATCAATCGAAGATCAGATGCTGTTGCCGCTCATTTAACCACATAGACATCACAAGGAGCATGATGCACCACACGGTCACTCACCGAACCAAGCAAGAAACGTTCACCCGCAGATGCACCATGACTGCCAATAACGATCAAATCATATTTGCCCTGCTCGGCGACCGCGATGATAGTTTCGGCAGGAGCGCCATGCTCTATTTCACGGGTCCATTGCAGCCCTGACTCTTCTAGTCGCGGCCGCACCTGCTCATATTCCGTGTCTTTTATTTTACGCAAATCTGACTTCACAGACATCAGATCATAAGGATAGCCAGCGAAAAACGGCGTATCGATTACCTGCAAGACCATCAGGTCTGCCGCCAAATCCTTGGCCAATGCACATGCATGGACCAGCGTTTTCTCTGAATGCGCGGAGCCATCGATAGGCACCAAAATACGTTTCGTGGTCATGACTGCCTCCTGTTCATCTGTGCGGGCGCCTGCCCTGAGATGCTACAGCTATTCTAAGCAATCAGAACGCTAGCTGTCAACAATTTTCAGTGACTCGCGCACTTATGCACAGCAGGCATGCTCGGCAAAGCCATCCTCGCATACAGAAACATCGAGCAAGCGTATTCAGAAGCGCAAAGACATTTCAAATCAAACAACAAAAAAGGGCGCGCAAAAGCACGCCCTTTTCTATTTTACTGCCCGTTTTAGGCGAGTGATGGTTCTAGCGGTGGGTCTTGATCGGGACGACGAATCGCTGTAGAGGATT
>CBDUFM010000596.1:0-2826 GCA_965366325.1 uncultured bacterium | reverse complement strand
GTCAGGGGTAATTAAACTTAAAACATGACCCGTATGCTGTGATTCATGTGTCGCCAGACGTGCCTCACAATTATGATCCGCCAAAGCTTCTTTAAAAAAGTTTGCATAGTCATCATTGCCACATGAGCCAATAAACGCACTGCGAATACCTAGCTGTGCACAACCAACCGTCGTATTAGCGGCTGCACCACCTGGCGCTTGCTTGGGTTTTTTCCGCTGCTTACCAACAATGTCGACAATCGCTTGATCATCTACTAATTCCATACCGCCTTTGGCGCCTTGGACATGATCTGTTAAAAATTGGTCATCAACTTCAAGTAGAAGGTCGACTAATGGTGAGCCGACCCCTATTAATTCACAATCTGTCATATGTTTTATCGTCCTGCTTCGTCAATCAGACGAGCTATTTCCATTAAAATACCATCAACGCCGCCCTCAATTTTAGGACCGTTGGGTGGCAAAATATCTTGATTAAACGCAAAGCGCGCGCCGGGACTACGCACCAATGTTAATAAGGCATCAAAAGCCGATTCGTCTTTGTAGGCCGCATCGCGTGGCGTCCCATCATGAATCCAAATAAAAGCATCGCTCAGATCAATTAAATCGAGACGTCCGGTCTTTTTGGTCATCGAGAAAAATTGCAACAATTCCAAAAGACCATTATCAGAAATCAAACCGCTAAATGCAGCCGACTCTTGTGCGACGTCCTCTAAGCTCATGCCTGGTGCCATAGTTACTTGACCAGAGATTTCTGGAGCCTGACTGGTAATAGCACCAAGGTCAGAACCGGGAGGAACCATGTAATAACTAAATACCTGACCGCTAATTTGAATTTGGTCAGCGTCTTTTAATATTTGTTCGCCATCAATACGTTGTCCATTGACCAAGACACCATTACGGCTGTTGAGGTCGACGGCTTTCCAACCTTCGTCCACGTGCTGCAGGGTCATATGTCGACGTGAAATCAAGGCATCCTGTAAATGAATATCTACACCAGACTCACGGCCAATAACGTATTCGCGACTGGTCAACAAACGGCGAGCTCGTCGATCCGCAAAGATCAAATAGTAATCTACATCAACCATATGAACGCACTAACCCTTCTATCAAAACACGCCCGTTTAAGACGTATATACCTATCTTAGTCCCCTGTCAGGTAAAGCTCGCTTTGTTGGCTCCTGAGAAAACTGCTATCCCACAAGATCACTGCCCCAGAGCGTCAACACAGCCCACCACGTATGCGCTTGCCTTGAAAACATTCTCGCCAGCATCTGCACGTCAGGAGAACGCTATGCCTCAAGCAATAGTTCACACCCCAAAGGGTGACATCACTATCAACTTATTCGACAAAACAGCGCCTAACACCGTTGCAAACTTCACCAAACTTGCCAATGACGGTTTCTACACAGGTATGCAATTCCACCGTGTGATTGCAAACTTCATGATTCAAGGCGGATGCCCAAACAGCAAGGCCGACGCTAGTGGTGCCCCAGGCACAGGTGGTCCCGGCTACTGCATCGATTGTGAATTAGGCCCTGAAAACCCAGAACGCCACCAACCAGGCACCCTGAGCATGGCTCATCGCGGTCCCAACACCGGTGGCAGCCAGTTCTTCATTACGCACACTGCGACGCCGCATCTGGATGGCGTGCACACGGTTTTTGGCCGGATTGCCTCAGAAGCTGACCTCGAGGTCGTAAATAATGTTGAGCAAGGTGACGAATTCTCTATCGAAATCGTTGACGCCTAAGCGGATATACAGTCACAAGTAACTATTTTACAATAGTTTACACGATTATCTCACTACCCACGTTGAGCGCACTGCGATGCTGAGCGTGGGTAATGCATGGCCTCACACTCCCTAGCCGTATTGGCATCCTATCCTTGAAACGTGACTGCTAGAGCCCTAATCTGTGCGCCCTCGCTTAGGCCAAACTGAGCAAGATATCCATCAAATAACTCAGTTTTTATACGGCCTAGGCACAGCAGGATTGCCTATGGGACATGTACAGCTCGATTATACGAATTGTCTCTCCTTATCCATTGGGGCCACCCACGGCCTTAATGAATCTGAGATGGATACCCTGATTGCTAAAATCCCCAAACATCATGAGCATATTGCCGAATTAGAAGGCAATAATGAAAGCGCATTTTTCACCCTGCCAGGGCAAAACCTCGATGCACTAGAGCAACTTATTCAAGCGCACAGCGGTAAATGGGATCACCTAGTCATTGTTGGCATTGGCGGCGCGACCATCGGCCCCCACACCTTACTCGGCACCCTCGCCCACGAACAGTTTAATTTACTTGATAAAAAACAACGCCTTGGGCCACAAGTGCTTTTTATCGACAATGCTGATCCACAAAGTATTGAAGACACCCTGAGCGTCATTAATCCGAAAAAAACATTATTTCAATTAATCACTAAAACGGGCACCACCGCTGAATCCGTCGCACTGTACCTGTGGCTACACAACTATCTCAAGCAAGAGGTCGGCAAGCAGAGCCCGGCCAAGCAACTCATTTTATGCACCGATACTGAGAAAAGCCCGCTGCATGCTTTGGCGCTAAAAGACAAGACCACGATTATTGATGTGCCCTCTAATCTCGGTGACCGCTTTAATATTTTGGCTGCGCCGTCTTTATTCGTAGCCGGCATCTGCGGCATTCAGATCAAGCGCTTGCTCAATGGCGCACAAGACATGAAAGAACGTTGTTGGCATGGCGATGCGCTCAGTAACCCAGCCTACATGCATTCACTCATTCACTACCTATTGACACGCAAGCGCCGCAAGACCATTCATGCGAGCATGGGATTTAGCAACC
>CBDUFM010000595.1:0-2827 GCA_965366325.1 uncultured bacterium | reverse complement strand
CTGGTGTGAGTTTGATGTTTACCGTCATATCTAGCCCGTTACTTGCAGCTGTACTGAGTTTGGTGACGTATATGCTGGGTCACGCTGTGGCGACATTGCCGCAATTAATGAATCATTTAGATGGCTGGCAGCAATGGCTTGCGGCATTATGTGCATCGTTTATTCCAAACTTAGGTTATTTTACGTATAGAAATCAGGCGGTGCATGGATATCCGCCGGATTATTCACAGCTTGGCATAAGCCTTGTCTATGCACTATTATGGATTGTCTTGTTGTTGGTGGTGACGATTATTGTGTTTAGACGGCGCCAATTATGAAACTCAGAGGCCTTGCTTGGGTTTTATTGTGTCTTGCATGTGCAGGGGTGATATTGGTTTGGAATGCAAGCAAGCTAATTGGTGCGCCGCCAATGCCTCGCGTAAAAGATTTGGAATTTGTGCCTAGCGCAGAAGTATTAAAGGTGCTGAGTGTCGGTCATACAAATACAGTTGCCAAATTACGATGGATTGACTCATTTTCTTATTTGCAATTGCAATTTGATAAGCGAGACGACACCTTGATGGGCGCTGGTCACAGTGGCTTTGAGCGCTTGTACATGGGGCTCTTTGCTTTGGATCCAAAATTTGAGCCATTTTATAACTTTGCGATTATGTCAGAGTCTATCTTACATCAGCAGGGTGGCCTGGCGCTGGCCAGTGTGCAGAGGGGGCTTTATGAGCTCCCGCAGTCAATGAGTCTCTGGCGAAATTTAGCGGCGCTTGTTAAAGTTCAGTCTGATAATGTGCACACCTTAGATGGGGTTTTAAATGCTTGGTCCTTAATGACTGATTCTGAATCAGAGCGGTATCATATTAATCGTTGGAGAAGCCAAATTGGGATCTTTGAGCTGGCGGGTTTAAAACAGCTAGATTATTGGTGTCGCGTGTTGTTAAAGCAGAAGGAACATTCAGCCTTGGCCGATATGGCAGAGTCGACTTTGAGGCAGCAGTTAAATAATTATGCACTCAATGTGCTGAATGATCTCTTGGCCGAGGACAAGGCTGCGGTCAACGGATTGGTTAATGATTATTTGTCTGCGAATCATTATCATGCGCAGTATGGTTCTGCTGGCGGACTGAGTTTTGAGTCAACGACCGTTGTTTGGGGACCGATTGCTTTCCCAGTTGAAGTGGCGACAGCGGTTGAAGGAGCGCTGGCTCGTGGTGAGCAAAAACTGCAGGTGCCCCTAGCTGATTATATGTTGCGGGCCGACCCCTATGGATTTCATTATCAGTTAGTAGATGGTCAGGTGCAGTCGCAAGGTAAGATACGATTCGAATATGAACGTGGATTAAGGAATTACAATTTTTCAATTGCACGTCAGGCTAAGGAAAAAGGTAGCTGGCCAAAAGATCTTGCGCAGGCCTGGGAGTGGCTAGGGGGTCAGCAATTGCCACCCGCTATGGCACAATTGCATTGGGAAAATAATCAAATTCGTGTTGAGTGGGCTGAAGAGCCGCCACAGCAAGCGTGGGACTTACGGATGATGGCGGCCTATTGGCTGCAATTATTAGATGCCGAAAAATAGCGTTGTTCTTCTAGAATTTTATCATTAGGCCGAGGCTGACGGATGCTTCTTCCGGTATTTCGTCGCCGTCGTATTCGATCATTTCTGGTGAGAAAGATAGCGCGACATCAAATTCTATGAGCGATAGATTGAAGCCAATGCCGCCCGTTAAAACGGGTCCGACTTCGGAGCTGGCAATGTTTTGGTAGGCGCCGGCGCGCAAGGCAAGGAAGTGCATAAATTTCCACTCGGCTCCAACGGAGAGATATTGGGTTTCGAGGCTGTTCTCAGTTGTCTGTGTTTCAAGTAAATCCAAGTCTACCTCAACGGTCATGGTCGCATGTGGAATCCAGGCAACACCAACGGTGACCTGTGGATCAATAGTGATGTCATCAAAGGTATAGCCATTGCTGTCAGTAAAGCCTTCGAATTCTGGGCTATTTAAATTACTGCCCTGTATACCAAATTGTAAATTATTCATGCGGTACATGGCGCCAACATCAATGCTGACTGTTTCTGATTCGTTATACTCTTCGCTGATATTGTCGAGGACCTGATCATTGTCCTCATCAAAGACCAGAACATTAACGCCATAAACACGACCGATCATTAATTTGGGAGAAACGCCAACCGAGAAGTTCTCGTTAAATGCGTGACCGTAGGACACGGGTACTTCAACGTGGCCAACACCAGTCATCACAACGGATGTGGTATTGGCGTCTAGATCACCGCCGCCGCCATTTTCTATAACATCACCGACGGTAGCTAGTAAATTGGTAATGTCGTTGAGATTATCTGGGTCGATGTTACCCGATGCAATGCCTTGGCCAATTTGATAATCTAAAATATCAATTGCATCATCGGTGAAGCCATTCCCTGGGCCGGCGGCATTTTGAAGTGAATTTATCATACTGCCGCTGAGATGCTGCGGAGTGTAGGTTGCAAAATCCCCACCGGGCAAAATGGGTTCTAATGATTCTAGCGCATCATTAAAGCCGCCAACGCCGGTTAAGTCGGTAAAGTCAATACCAAGGTTGGTGGTATCAACATCGGTCACACGGGCGACAAAGTTGCCAAAGGCGCGGACGCCAACGGCATAATTTTTAACGCGTACATTTGCTCCGACGCTAGAATTAATGACAAAGGTATTTTTTTCATCGCCAATATTAGTGAATATGGATAGGACGTTAAGCACATCGGTTAATTCTGAGGAGCTAATCCCGGTGCCGTTATTTAAATTGCCAAGCGCATCAATATCGATGTCAGCCAGTTCTGTCAGAT
>CBDUFM010000594.1:0-2828 GCA_965366325.1 uncultured bacterium | reverse complement strand
AATTGCGCCATCAACGGTCATGTCGAAGTCGCGCTGGGCTAAGCGGTGGTTATCGGCAGTTGAGAGTTCCTTGTCTTCGCCTTCACCGACATAACCGACGCTGCCACGGAAAAAGCCAAGGGCCCCTGGGTTATAGAACTGAGCAGCAGATGTGTTGACTGAGGCCACATTGGCGCCGGCCATGCCGTGGGCACGCGGGCCGACAAAGGTTTTATCGGCGGCGGCAAGGCCAGAAGCGGCGCTAAGGGTGGCTAAGACAAGGCTCGGAACGAGTAATGGACGCATGTGGAGTACCCTATGGTAAGTAAAGTAAATGTGTGCGAAATATGCTGGTACGTAGTCTATAGAATGAACGCAAAAGCGTAGATGCGCAAGTGCTGATACCTGTGTAATGCGAAGGACTATAAAGGATTACGTAAACATTGCTTACATATGTAGCCTGTTCCTATTCCGAGTGAAACACTGCTGGTGTGTTGCTAAAAACAACGCCATCATTGCTTGCGATTATGTGCGTGGGTGCAAAATCAACAGATCCGGTTCATTCCTTTATCCATTTATTCGAACCGTATTTTCATTCAGCCTTAGTCTAAGGCCTCATTCATAAGGAGAGATCCATGAGATCTTCAACTTCAAAGGGCGGTTTTACCTTAATCGAACTGCTCGTCGTAATTGCCATTATTGGCTTATTGGCAACCATGCTGTTGCCAGCTGTAACTGGTGCTAATGAAAGCGCTATCCGTACAGCAGACGGTAATAATCTGAAACAATTGATGACTATGTACATCAAGCATCGTACAGATACACGGCAAACATGGGCTTACCCAACGAATGTGAAGCCTTCGGACTCGACAATTGCTGGAGCAACATCTATTAATGATGGCGCGCCTGCCGATCTAGCGGACATAACTGTTGCTTCATTTTGGGAACTAGCAAGAAAGCACGAGCTATCTCCGGACTTATTTAACAGCCCTGCTAGTGAGCCGTTGATTACAGATTTGGCGGGTGTTGCATTTACCTCAGGCGATGATCCAGATGGAAAGCCAGCCTCATGGTCAAAGGGTACATATACTTCTTATATGTTAGACTGGTCGGCCCCCAAAACTGCGGGCACCATTCGCCCGACATTATGCAATCGTGACCATGAGTCAGTGTTTGGTGATAAGATAAATGTGGTCTTTGCTGACTCACATATGGGTTCCGAGAAGGACTTTGATTTAGAGAGAGAGCCTGGAAGAGTGATTCATAGAGCGGTAAGTGATGCGAGTGGAGTTGCTGAAGTTGATGATATACTTGATACTACAGGCGATGAAGTGGGATCTGGAACTACTAGCACGACTAAAGAGGGTTATATGGGCCGTGGTAATCGTAAACGCGCACATATGAAGTAGAGTTATTGAAGTTGAGTATTTTAAACACCCGCTCAATCTGGCGGGTGTTTTTTTGTCGTATTTGCATTTAAGTCGCGTCTGTATAAGGTTACGTTGCTGGGGAATCTATGCGCAAAGCATTTACGCTGATCGAATTGTTGGTTGTTATCGCGATATTGGGCTTACTCATCACTTTGTTAGCGCCAGCGGTGACCAGTGCGAATGAAAGCGCTATTTTTACCGCCGACGGTAATAATCTGAAGCAGCTTATGACGGTCTTGGTTAAGCACCGCACTGATACGCGGCAGACTTGGGCCTACCCACAGGAGCTAGTGTCACCGCAAGGGGCGACTGGCATTACGCAGTATAATGGGGCTGACGTGGCAGACGATGATGTAGCCAAGCAAGTTACGCATACGGCATTTTGGGAAATCTGTCGTCGTCAGGAGATTTCTCCAGATTTGTTTAACAGCCCAGCGGCCGCGGATGCGGGTGTTACACGTATTGCTGGCATTGATGACAGTAAAAATTTTACCAGTAATAAAGCCGATATTCTAGTCGATCTTAATGATTGGTTGCTTAACGGTGATGTGGATTACATGCTCGATTGGTCATGCCCCAAAACGGCAGGGAATATTCGACCAACTTTGTGCACGCGAAAACACGCAGATTTATTTTTGGATAAAATAAATGTAGTGTATACCGATTCACACATGGCCAAAGAAACGGATTTCGATGTTGTGAGCGATGCGCTTGTTCATCACTTGGCAGTCGAATCCAGTGCAACAACAGCAGATAATATTTTAGATACAACAGACGACGAAGTGGGATCCGGCTCCGCGCCACAAACCAAAGAATATTACATGGGAAAAGGACATCGCACGCGCGCCCACATGAAATAATGCAGTAACGCTCAACAATAGGGCGTTGATTCAAAACGGAAGGAACGCGTGAGCCGAGTTTAGGCATTACCCAAAAGGTGATGCTTAAAAGTTCAATTGGGGTGCGATTCAAGGCGCCAAACCCTGAAGTTTACTGGTGTAAATGAAGGTTTTGGCAACGCCGAAGCGTGCCCCAAGTGGGCTTTTAAGCTAGAGGATGCCGCCACTATCGCCAATGCTTATTCCGCGCAATGCCATCCGCAATTCCTCTGCATTGGGAGAAGCCGCAAGCGCTTCGTCAGTGCTAATGAGTTTTTTGTCATACAGAGATTTAAGGGCCTGATTATAGCTGAAACAGCCATTTTCGGTGTCCTGGCGAATTGCATCGGCCAATTTATTGTCTTCTTTTTCTAGAATAAGTTTTCTGACAATCGGAGAGACGAACATGGTTTCGACGGCAGGTACGCGGCCCATGTCTTTTTGAGCGCCCTTCAGTAGTTTTTGATTTAAAACCGCTTTGAGATTAAAACCAAGGCTGTTGCGAATGTTGTTATGCTTGTCGGTCGGGAATAGGTCCAAG
>CBDUFM010000593.1:0-2830 GCA_965366325.1 uncultured bacterium | reverse complement strand
CAGCTGACTCAGCCCCTGCGGAAATGCTAATCTGCACCGCCTCTTGATGCTCAAGCCCTAAGCTAAACAGGCCATGCGTACCGGTTGTGCATTGCTCACCTGAATCCGCTGCAACAAGGTAACCAGCACAAGCTTCACCGGCATCATAACGCGCATTGCCATTACGATCCTGATACACAACACCGCCAACAAAACGCGCTTGCAAGCGGTGATAGCCAAAATTATGGCAGGTCGACATAAATAAATCATTCTCATAACGAATCACAGCAATACCGACTTCGCGATTACGTTTTGACATACATGCTAAACGATGTCCGCGCGGTGATTGCATGCCGTCCGCATCCGGACCCCAATCAATAATAAAACCACGCAAACTATTCCATGGCGAAACAGCACGCAGAAAAACATTTTCACCCATCGCCATCCCAGGATACCCAGCTGCCTGAATGCGCGCGCTCGAATTATGCCCCGTAAAACCAGCATCGCCGGGCTGCTCTTCATGCGTCTGACGATCATGCTGAATCATATACTGGGCGTGGGCACGCGCTGAAGCCATTAAATGCACATCAAATACCAGTGCCGGCACCGCCTCTAATTGCCGTAATTCCGTACGACATTTTTCATAATCCAAATTTGGCGCGGCACTCGACATACCACCCTCAGCGGCAAACAAGAGACGCGCTGTTTCCCATTCAGGATCCAGACGTAAATGGTTCAGCTGCAGAAAACAGCACACTTCTTCAGCATTAGGCCCAGCTTCTTCAGCAGGCAGAGACTGCATTACAAGCGAAACAACACAGAACCAAATAGCTAATGTACATTTAACAAACAACTTTGCGACCATAAACCTACAATCCCATTCAATACTCTCTAATACAAGTATAAAAAACGTCCTACGCCGACAAGCCAATCATACCAAGACCGGATTGATACAGCAATCACAGTCCATCGTCTAACAATAGAATAAAGCCTTGCACCCATACCCCACCGGATAGGGTTCTTATAAACCTAATTCGTTAGCCCAGAAAGGCCATCATGCTGCAACAAGGCTTAATCCAAGAACTCACTGTTACTGAGAACTTTTTTCTTAAAACCATTGACTGTCTTAGCGCGGACGATGCCCTCTATCGACCCGATCCTGCAATGTACACGGTTACCAGCCACCTCGATCATGTAGCCGATTCTGTCACCTGGTTTATTGAAGGTGCATTTAAGCATGCTGATGGCTTTGCCATGAACTTTGAAGATATGATTGTTGAAAGTCATAAGAAAACTGACTTCAATGCCGCTAAGCAAAAAGTCATTGATGCATTTGCTGAGGCACGTGCCGTCATCGCAAAACAGAGCGAAGCTGATCTTTACGCCAGTTTACCCGACGGTCCGATTATGGGCGGCGCGCCCAAATTAGCCGTCATTGGCGGGATCACTGATCACACGGCGCATCACCGTGGCTGCCTAGCCGTCTATGCACGGCTGCTCGGTAAAGTACCAGAAATGCCCTACGCCTAGCTAACAGGTAAGAGCACGCCGCCCAGGCCGATAACGCAAACCAGACAAAGTGGCACCTCTTATGCCGCATCCAACATGTTGAATGTTAGATGCGGCATGTTTATTTTAATCTCGTTGTAGACTGTCTTTAAACCGCCAATCCAGTGCAAATTGCGCGCGAAAATGCTGGTTAGGAAATATCAAAAGCTGCAATGAACTGTGCATTATTCCTTGTTTACTGCCTTAAGAAAGAAGACATGTATGCAGATCCTAGCGCACAACGTTCACAGCCTCAGCCTTTCCGGGCTACTCCTCTGCCTCAGTGTAGGCATGCTGCAGGCCGCCGAGAAAATCCCGGTCGGGCCTATTTCGATTCCAAAGATTGCTGACTTTAAACTTGATGGACAAAGCGACGAGTGGAAAGACCGCGGTATTGTGGTTTCACGCTTTGCGGAAGACGCCCTCCCAAGCACTACACGCGAAAACTTCTCAGCACAGCTACGCGTCGCGTGGACCGAAACCGGTCTCATCGTCGCAGCAGATTTACACAGCAACGCTGCTTGGAATGAAAACGACAGCATGCGTAACGCCTACAGTAAAGACTCACTTGAATTATTTCTTCGCCAGGGCAGCGCTTGGAAAAATCTAGTACAAGCTGTGATTGCGCCAGGCTTCGACAGCACATTTGACGATGCACGTTCCTATATGTGGGATTATCGCGGCAATCCAGAAGAATGGCAAGATGAACCTGCGCATGTTCACATGGCACGCCACCGTGATGAGCACGGCGGCAGTATTGAGGTACTCATTCCTTGGCGTCAATTACGGCTGGATGCTCAAGTCGGCACTGAAGTCGAATTCCGCATCAATATTAATAAATTATTTCCAGAGCATGGTCGTAAACAATTTACCTGGCGTCGTGCTGATGGGGACACCTTTCAAAAATTACGTCTCGCTGAAAGCGCCGCAGCAGTACACATAAGCAGCAGCGCCTGGTTTGTAGACAGCGATCCCTTTCAAATCGGCTTTGCGCTTGCTGCGCAAGCAGAAGATGCAGGAAAAACATTCACTTTAAAACAAGGTGAGCTAAGCCTGCTTAGTGGCCAACTCAGCAAACAGGGCGACAGCGCCAACGCAGTCTATTGGTTAGCACGTAACAGCATCGCTGCTGACGGCGCGGCACTCACTCTTGAACTCGACGGACAAACCCTGTGCACCCACACCCTGAGCAACCCGATTCCCAATTTATTTTTGCAAATGGAACGCGCCTTCATCGGACGCGGCTACCGTGGTAATAAATCGCTGATTGACCAATTAACACCACGCATTCCGAGCCTACTCA
>CBDUFM010000592.1:0-2830 GCA_965366325.1 uncultured bacterium | reverse complement strand
CGAACAACCATATCGGTAATGGCTGCAGCAACGGCCTCAGCATTGTCATAGGTAATATAGCGTTCTTCAAATGGTAAGACTCGTTGGTCGAGTAGTTCCAATACACCCGCTGACCAGCGAATCGCACGTACCGTATCAAATGTTTTCATAAGTCGCGAAAGTCTCGCAAAAGCACTAGGTGGATCAAGCCAGCAGACCGCTCACCGCCGCATCCCAACGTGGCAGCAGCTGGTCCCAGGTATATTGCACCATTAATTGCTGTGCTGCTACAGGCTGCTGGCCGCCCCTCCCTTGCGCCCACTCTGCCAATGCCTGTTGGATACAGGCCGCCAGCGCCTCAGCCTCGCCAGTGCCATCAGACGCTCCCTGATAAAACAGCACCGACGACAGCTCGGCAAAAACCTCGGGATAGGCAAGACGTTGCGGTAAAATTGGTCGACATCCCGCCGCCGCCGCCTCCACCATAGCCAGACCAAAAAACTCATGACGTGCCGTCGAAACGACCACATCAGCCGACAGCAAACACGGCCAATAATCCTCAGCCGCTACATAACCCCAATGCTTAATCCGATGCTGCCACGTCTGTTCGGCACGCTGAAATAAAGCATCGGCCCGCGACGCATCGCCACCTATGACAGATAAATCGAAAGGATGGGCATCACCAAGTAAGGCAAGTGCATCAAAGAAAATATCCGGGCCTTTTTCCCAGTGCCAACGTGCTGCCCAAAGTATATGTGGCAAAGTATGGGTTTCTTGTTCCACAATTAATTGCGGCAGCGCCTCGGGCAACTGCATGCCGGGATACAAGACAATGCTCTTCTCATGCAGCGCTTGCACATCCAATGCATAATCAGGCATCTGCTGCATATACGCTAGCATGTCTTTAATAAATTGATCACGGTGCCAAGCACTATTCCACGCAATCAAATCCGCCGCACAGCAACTCGTATAATTAGTGAATGCATAATGATAATCGCGCTGCTGCTTATGTTGATCTGGATATAACAATTGGTTTTCATGCATGTACAAGATATGCGGTAGATCGCGCAGGCAGTCAGGCGCGAGGCCACGCCAGCATGCAAGATCCAACATATCTGTACACCAGACTGCGTCATAAGCCGCAGTCGCTAACCCTGTATCAGTTGTTAATTCCTCGACAAAGCTGAGGGCCGCATGACGCATACGCCATTTCCAATGCCGAGGCGGCAAAGACCGTACATCGATAGCATGAGCTGAGCGCTGCTGCCAAGCGTCCACAACCGCTTTATGCGATCCACCGTGATAAGCGTCCAATGCCAGAATACGCGCCATGCCGTGCCACCTACTAGGTCTTAGGCCCAGTTCGGCACGCTGTCGAGTCTTAAACACAACTATTCAAGCCATTTATGATACTAGCGCCATCGTTTACAGAGAAAACCACGCTTTTACTTGAAAAATTGGATGCTCTCACTACCTTGTCGCGCTTCAATACAGAAGTCACTTTACACATGGAGCAGATTATGGCCGCAGACCGCGAGCGCGAACGTAAGCGCAAAAACTTTGAAAAGACCCTGAAACGCGAAGAGAAGAAGGGCGATCGTAAAGATGACACAGCAGTAGATGTCTCAGCTGAAATGGAAGCCCTTGCGCTTCAACTCATGACCGCTGACAAGAAAACCCAAAAGAAAATCATGAAAAAAATGGAAGCGATGCAGGCAGAAATGGCCTAAGGCCGCAGCCGCACACGCAAGATCCTTCAACGGGGAGCCTCATCGGGCTTCCCGTTTTTTATTAAAATTCTAATCCAAGCGACAAACGAAGAAACACGCTATCACCATTAAATGATTCCGTTGAAACCTGATTGCCATTAACATCAGCCGCCACCTGATCTGCAAACCACAGATGCGCACCAAGACCAAGACTTGCCTGACCGCGATGTGAAAACTGAACTAAGAGGTCCACACCAGCAAAAAATTCGAGACGCTCTACATCGACGGCACCATCAATGAGATTTCCACCCTCAAGAATATTTGCATAATCCACATCCTGATAGGCAAAGCCCATCCGCCCATAGGGTGCCAGCGCTATATTTATTGGTGGCCGGCCCCGTGGATTCACTAACCAAAAGCGCCCACCAAATTCATAACCCGCACCAAAGGCCTTGGTTTCAATAAATTGATCGCTGCGCGCCCATTCACGATGCTCCCAAAACACGTACAAAGCACCAAAAAACTCGCGGCGTGATTCCCAATAATCATCGACCCCAAAAGACCATTCGTAACGCCTGCTCGTATCCCAATTGTCACTAAAATTCCCTAAACTAAATTCATCGTGGCCCGTATAATGAAAAGTGCGCAGGTGCATTTCCACACCGGCGGGATTATCCAAAAACAGTAAATCCTCTATCTCTGATCCCCACAAGCCAGAGACCGCAGATAACACAACGCATAAACACCGTATTCGCAAAGCGAGCATAGAAGATACTAACAAGGCAAGCGATCAGCGCAAAGCAGGGATCAGATTGCGTTCTCAAAAACACCGGCAGCATAAGGGTTATGGATGGATTTCTCCCGTTTAGCCGTGCCAGTCTGATGCTCGATTTGGTTGTCATTGCGATGATGATCGTGCTGCCCATACAGGTATGGAGCATCCACAAAGCGAAGGCCGGCGCTTGGCAGCTCCATCGCAATGTACAGCTCATCACCAGCATCGTGCTCCTAGTTGCGGTTATCGCATTTGAAGTTGACATCCGCCTCAATGGCTGGCGCCACCTTGCCGAAAGCTCGCCCTATTACGACAGCCTTGTTTTTCCTGCATTATTTATCCATTTATTCTTTGCCATCTGCACCCC
>CBDUFM010000591.1:0-2835 GCA_965366325.1 uncultured bacterium | reverse complement strand
AATGAAGTCACCGCCATGTCGCGCCTAGTGAACAAGGTGAAGGAGGCCCGTGCAGGGAATCTGCCTCATCGACAGAGGGCCAAACGTTAGCCTATCAGCCTTTTACAGAATCTATCAACAATTTTTAAAATATTCATTTAGCCTAGGTTGGAGTTTGTTTAGGCAGAGAACAAATGGCTAGTCATTCTGTTCTGGTTGAATGGTCTACGCTTTGTCAGCGAGATATTCGCATGATGAAGCTTGCAGCCAATTAAGGAATACGAAGACTATCAGGACCGAACAAACGACACTGGCTTTCTGCTCTACGATCACTTTGAATTTGCGCCATGATTAACGTGCTTATGTCAAATATGTCGTTGAAAGGCATCTAATAATGGACTTTAGACGAGTGAGCCTGTACTTTGGGGCAGTCATATTCCTTCTTACTGTTTATGTCCTGCCATACATTTTGTGCATCGTTTTCCGCATTGTTTTTGTAAATATTGGCTTTTCTGGTTACGAAGAGCGAATGTTTGGTGAACGTAGCTTTGCCATCACCAGTAGAAACACTTTCATCGACTTTATCTATGCCCCCGTAATCGGTGTCCATGAGTATTGGATTGGGTCTGAGATCCCCGAGGAGCCAGAAGAACGTAGGGTGGATAAAGGTGTCGATGTATTGCAGAAGCCCTAGGGGCGACTCAATGTTCATGAGGCAATTGTCGGTTTAAAGTGTAGTGCATCTATCCATTCAAGTGCTGATGAGCCAATCTCTTGATGATGTGCAACAATATCTACATGCAGTTCAGCAACGATATCTGGATGTGCATCGAAGCAGTCGTGTAATTCGTGGGGGTCATCAATGAGATTAAATAAACGATGTTCGCCGTCCTGATGCAGGATGAGATGCCATTGGGGGTCGATGATACCGCAGAGGCTGAAGCCGTTTTCATGTGCGTAGAAGTGTTGATGGATGCGTTTGCTTTGGGCTTGTTCTTTGCCTTGTAATACCGCGCTGTAATCGGTGCCGGATTCACGGCCGCTGGTTTTTATGTCTGCAAGCGCGCAGAGCGTTGGCAGGACGTCGGTATTATCAATGGCTTCATTGATGACTGTGCCACTCGGAATTGATTGGGGGTAGCGGATTAAGAAGGGCACGTTGTAGGCATTTTTGAACATGGTGTTTTTGCCGTTAAGCCCGTGTTCGCCAAGATAATTGCCGTGATCGCTCGTGAATAAAATAATCGTGTTGTCTAAAGTGCCTTGGGTTTCGAGGTGATCGAGAATGCGACCGACATTATCATCAATACACGAGACCATGCCGAGGTAAGCGGCTTTGTGTTTACGCACGCGGCATTCGGCTTCTGCATCCATGTCTTTAAATGGGCCGCCATTTTTTGCCCAGCTTGCTAGATTTTCATCATGGAAGTTTTCAGGGACATTCATGTCGTCTTCGTTGTGCAGTTGGTCATAGGGTGGGCGTACGCTGTAAGGTGTGTGTGGATCTGGAATCGAGAGCATCATGAAGAAGGGCTGCTTTGGATTCTCTTGCGTTTTATCTAAGCGCTCTATGCATCTGTTGGTCAGCCAGTCCGTGGTGTACGATTCTTCATCCCCCATTTCTTGATAGGGGAAACAGGTGGGATCATCGACGCCCGGCCATTCTTCGACGCGTTTCCAGTGCCCGCGATTAAACATGTAATGGGTATCATCAAAGCCGTAGCCACGTTCGGGGATTACCCAGCCAGGGCGACGTGCGCCGTCGAGATGCCATTTACCTAAATAACTGGTTTGGTAGCCAGCTTGTTTAAATAATTCGGCGATGGTGATTTCGTCTTGATTGAGCGCGAGGTTATTTACGTAGGCGCCGTGCTCTGTTGGGTAGCGACCTGTGAGGAGAGAACCACGGCTCGGTGTGCAGACAGCACAGCTAACGTAAGCCTGATTACAGATAGCGCCTTCGTTGCCAATGCGATCGAGGTTTGGCGTTTTGCAGAGGGTACCACCATGCGCGGCGATGGTCCAAGTGGCTTGTTCGTCTGTATGAATGATCAGTACGTTTGGTTTCATGTCTGTAGTCCTTATGTAATATATGTAGCACTCTATCTACATAAATTCTATTTGCTCTATGTTATTGGGTGCATTAGTATGGGAAATGATGCAAGATATTATTTATCAACGTGTTCAGATGCTGGCTGGTAGTGAGCCAGTAGATTATCACGAGCAGGATTTTTTTGTGCGCATGGTGGCTGAGGCTAGGAATTCGGGTGGATTAGCCTTTGGTCCGCAGACTTCGGCGCATGGTTTGATTATTCAATTACAGGGACAAGCACAGGTGCAGGTTGATCAAGAGGTGAAGGCGTTAACAGAAGCACAGGTTCTACGATTTAAACCGCGACAGCGAATTGATTGGTCGTCAGCCAGTGAAGGCAGCTATTACGCAATGAAGTTGACCTTAAAAGGTCGGCGGGCGGGTTTTTTGTTAGATAACATCGGATTACTAGCTGGGCAGCTGCAGACTCTGACGCCAAGTACGCTGCGTCTATTTCAGCAGATCCCTGAGTTGATAAAGCGTAAGGAGATTGCGCAGTTCACGCCGATTAAAATTGCCTGGGACCTATTAGATGCTTTTGATCGACAGATAAATGGTGCACAGAAACAGGGTCAGAATCCTGTAAGCGACTTGCAATTGTTATTGGACGAAGGTTACCATTGCTATTCGATTGAACAGCTTGCAAACATTATGGGCATGAATCGCAGTACCTTGTATCGGCAATTTAAGAAACATGTGCAGCAAAGTCCAAAGGCTTACCTTGATGACTACCGCTTTGAGATGGCTGTTCAGTTATTACAGGG
>CBDUFM010000590.1:0-2836 GCA_965366325.1 uncultured bacterium | reverse complement strand
CTGTCATGAAGAGATAAATGATTACTCCAGAAAGTAAAACCTTCGTACTTGATACTAATGTTCTCCTCCACAACCCCAATTCTTTATTTGCCTTTGATGATAACCACGTCGTTATCCCGATGATGGTTTTGGAAGAACTTGATAAATTTAAAACCAATAACAATGAATTAGGTCGAAATAGCCGCGAAGTTGCACGCTCACTCGACAAGCTACGTGCGATTGGCTCATTACGCGAAGGCGTCCCGACTGATCGCGGTGGCCTACTCCAAGTTATTTTGCGTTTTGATGAAATCTCTGAAATGCTACCCGGCGTCAATGACAACCGCATTCTTGGTTGTGCACTGACCTTAAAACGCGAAGGCTGTAATGTCTATTTTATCTCCAAAGACATTAATGCGCGGATTAAAGCCGATGCCCTTGGGATACCTTCTTCTGACTTTGATAATCAAACAGTTAACTTTGATGAATTACGCAATGGCTGGCAAACCTGCCAAGTAGATGGCGCACGCATCGACGAAATTGAAGATGATAGCAATCTCGATCCTGCTGAATTCACCTTGGAATACCCACCCAGTGCCAATGAATTCGTCATCCTCTCAGATGGTGACAAAAAAAATCTTATTACGCGCTATGTAAATGAAAAATTACACGTCATTAACCAAGAGGACCACCTCTTTCTCGGCAGTGTGCGCCCGCGCAATATCGAACAGCGCCTTGCCTTTGACCTCCTACTCGATCCTGATGTGAGCCTCGTTACCCTCGTTGGTTCTGCAGGTACCGGTAAAACGCTCTTGGCACTTGCCGCTGGCATTACGCGCGTTTTACGCGACGAAGCCTACAACAAAGTACTCGTCAGTCGTCCTATTATGCCGCTAGGCCACGACATTGGCTACCTCCCCGGCAGTAAAGACGAGAAAATGGGCCATTGGATGGGCCCCATCTTTGACAACCTCCATTACATTCTTGGTCAAGAAGAACGCGATCCAGATGAGGTCATCAAACGTTTAATAAACGACGAGACGATTTCCCTAGAGGCACTCACCTACATCCGTGGTCGCTCAATTAGCAATCAATACATCATTGTTGATGAAGCACAAAACCTGACACCCCATGAAGTCAAAACGATTATTAGTCGTGCTGGCTCGGGAACAAAGATTGTCCTAACTGGTGATCCCTACCAAATTGACAATCCCTACCTCGATGCGAACTCCAATGGTTTAACCTATCTGGTTGAACGCATGCAGGGGCGTGATGTAGCTGGCCACGTCACTCTGAAAATGAGTGAACGTAGCGAACTGGCAGGTCTAGCAGCAGAAATCCTCTAATACTCTAATACCCAAAAGCCGTGAGCATGTACTGGTCCCCACCATGCACCTGACCTTCGCGTATTTGACACGTAGCTCCTGAGTCATTGTGGCTTGCTTAACTACTCAGCAGGCCTGTGAGCAACAGAAAGCTTCAACGCCACGACGGCTCGGGCACTTGTTTCGTCACGGCCACAATTAGCCTGTGCCCCACTATGAGCCAAAGCCTTTATGATGTCCTTCTCGAACGAAATATGGTCGCCCAGTCAACAGATGAAGCGATCAGAGAGCGCCTAGCTACACCACGTAGCATCTATATTGGTTTTGATCCAACAGCCGACAGCTTGCATGTTGGCAGCCTCGTCCCAATGATGGGCTTAGCACATATCCAACGTTGTGGCCATAAGCCACTCGTCGTTGTTGGCGGTGCAACCGCTATGATCGGTGACCCATCAGGCAAAACCGAAGCCCGTCAGATGCTCAGCATGGATGACATTAAGCACAATGCAGCTGCCATCGGCAAACAAATGGAATGTGTCTTAGATTTTAATGACAGCCCCAATGGCGCTGAGCTTCTCAATAATGCTGATTGGTTATCAGGCAAAACCTGGATCGACATCCTGCGCGAAGTCGGCCCACACTTCAGCATTAATCGCATGCTGACCATGGACAGTGTTAAAGGGCGCATGGAAGCGGGCGGCATCAGCTTCTTAGAATTTAATTATATGGTGATGCAGGCCTATGATTTCTTATATCTAAATCAGGAAAAGAATTGCACCCTGCAAATGGGCGGCCAGGATCAATGGGGCAATATCATTATGGGTATTGAACTCGGTCGTCGCATTGCCGATACCAGTCTTGCCGGATTAACCATGCCACTTGTGACTAAGAGTGATGGCGGAAAATTTGGCAAGTCTGAAAAAGGTAATATCTGGCTCTGCCCTAAACGCACCCCGATTTATCAATTCTATCAATTTTGGCGCAATGTTGCCGATGCGGATGTTGGTAAATTTTTAAATTATTTTACCTTTCTACCAACAGATGAGATTCAAAAACTCGCCGCGCTCGAAGGCCAAGCTATTAATGAAGCCAAAGAATGCCTCGCCTTTGAGGTAACCAAAATCGTCCACGGTGAAGCCGCAGCCCTACAATCACAAAGCGATGCGCGTAAGGCCTTTGGTGACAAGAACGATGTAAAAGGCGACAGTATTCCACACGCGAGCCTATCAGCGGATGAACTTGATCAGGAACTCGGTCTCTTGAGCCTCATTGTTCGCGCTAATTTAGAGTCCAGTAATGGCAAGGCGCGTAAGCTGGTTGAAGGCCGCGGGATCCGCATTCACGACACCGTGATTGAAGACCCCCAATACAAAATAAGTAGCGCCGACATTAAGGATAATTACATTCTTATTCGTGCCGGCAAAAAACGCATGTTCCGTTATGATATTGTCTAGACAGGCAGTCATCGAGCTCACCCACGCATTATAAATCTACATGCAAGTGCGCTGAGCAGAAAGGTAGAAAGATCGCAT
>CBDUFM010000589.1:0-2838 GCA_965366325.1 uncultured bacterium | reverse complement strand
AAAGCCTTGCCCATCAGTCAAAAAGTGCTGGGCATCCAACATCTTTTTAGCGGATTCCCATTCTGGCGCATAGATTTCACCTTCTGGTAGTGATTTACCATCTTTGGCCTTAACGATACCAATTTTACCTTCTGGAATTTCTACGTTATCCACTGCTTCTAATTCGTAGATCAAAGGCAGATAACCGAAGTGCCAGCCTGGAGGCAGGACGGTTGCTTGTGGGCCTTTTTCACCATCGGTTGCGACGATGCTACCAGATGGAAGGTCAGCGCCAAATTTAACAACGACAACGCCACCTTGATTGTCTTCGACATAGATTGCGGTCGACATAATCATGAGCATACAGCCAACGATAAGTGCGACGACACCACCAACACGTCCTAGTAATGGCGGTAGGCCAGTGGCTTGATGAAATAAATTACCGGCAATTGCCGCCAATGGTCCTGCTAAAAATAGAAATAAGCCGAGTACAAACATGGCCATGCGATCATCTCCTTGAAGAAATTATATGATTGGCATTGCCCGCTGATGTTGGTGCGTCACCACGAGATACAAGGGGTGATCGGAAAAGTGCGCTTCATGGATTTAAGCGTTGCAGTAATGCTGCTGCTGCACTGAAGCGGCAGCATCGATGCGCTTCAGGATCCGTATACCCACTATTTTTTACTTGGATTGTCAACACAGTGCTGTGATGATATCGCGCAAACAAGCGGCGACGCGCCGAACTTCGTCACAGGTATGGTAATGGGCAAAACCTATGCGCAGGATCCCCTGCTGTTCCAAGTCTAGCGCACGTACGTAATCAAGGGCATAAAAATGGCCTGCCCAAGTATAAATGCCAAATGCTGCCAATTCCGTACATAGTACTTTGGCCGGCAATTCATCGTGGAGACAGGCGAAGGTTGGCGTACGGTGCGCAATCTTTTGCGCGCCATGCCCAAGCACGCGTAATCCCGGAATGCTCTGCAGTTCAGTAAAGAAGATGTTACTGAGCATGTCTTCGTGAGTTCTGATTTCTTTGTAGGATTCAATAATTGCTTTGCGGTCCAAATGTGTGCTGCCACTAATCTGTCCAATGTACGCAACGCATTCATAGAGTCCGGCAAGGGCTTCAAAGTTTTGCGTCCCCGTTTCAAAACGTGCTGCACCATGATCTGGCGCAGGGAGCACTTTGTATGCTGGCAATGATTCACGGACGCTTTGTTTGATCCATTGGATTCCAATATGTGGTCCAAAAAATTTATAGGCCGAGACGGTTAAGATATCACAGCCCATTTTCTGCACATCGATGAGTCGATGCGGTGCGAAATGAACGGCATCAACAGCTAATAAGGCCTTCTGTTGATGACAGAGCTCCCCTATCTTTTTAATCTTCATGATCGATCCGTTGACATTGGCTGCGGCTGTGACGGCAACGAAAACGACTCGTTCATCTAATAGCTGCTCGAGGTCCTCGAGGTGTAATTGTCCGTCTTCTTTGTGTACCGTCCAGGTACGCACCGTCGCGCCACTGGTTTCGGCAGCAAGGACCCAAGGCCGTATATTGGCATCGTGGTCAATATTGGTGACTATGATCACATCTTTTTTGCGCCAGGTTTTGGCCAGGCTATGACTTAAGGCAAAATGTAGGCTGCTGGTATTTTGCCCAAAATGAACCTCTTCTTCGCTTTTTGCGCCTAATAATAAAGCTGCAGCATGGCGGGCCTCGTCCATGATGGCATCTGTTTCTGCACTAGCGGCAAAGTCGCCGTGCAAATTGGCAGTACCACGTTGTAAGAATCGTGACATGCCATCAATGACACGTTGCGGGACTTGTGTGCCGCCAGGTGCATCAACCCAAATAACGGGCTGACCATTATCTTTACGTTTGAGGGCCGGAAATTGCTGTCGTAATGATTTACTATCCATTGATAAACCTCTCACTTGTTACGCTGCGTGTGGTCTCACTGACCGTTGATGGCGGCTGCTGTTATCACAAAGACATCGCGATGTCCGACATCCTTCACTGGAAAAATAGGCGTTGTGTAATGATAGAGCCTGCGGTCGTCAACGAATGCCATCATTCCAGGTTCTAGGATCTGTGAGCACAGCGGCTCTTTTTTGGGGTCGTCGTATAAATTCGTTGCGGCCCCGCTTACCCCGACTCGATTGACGCAGGCAATGAATAAATGATCAAAGCCATCTTGGTGAACACCTTCCGGGGCTGGTTCACCGCATTGATCGTGTTGACAGCTGATACGGATTTGATGGACGCCGAAAATGCAGCGATCTGGGTTCATGGCAAAGTAGTCTTGCATGCGTTTAAATAAGAGAAGAAAAGAAGGGTCGTGAATCAGCCCCTCTTCAAGCTCCTCGTAATCGCGTTGGATATTACCATAGAGATGATTGTAATGTTTTTGTTGCACGAAACTGTTGTGCGGCAAATGTTTCAGTGCATTGCAGGGACCCTGAAACCGTGATAAGCGTCGTCTGCGGTAGTCGCCATCTATAAAATGATCCAACGGCAAACGCTCAAAGTAGCCTTGCAGCCCTTGGGATAATTGCGCCGTTTCATCGGCAGATAAAGAATCGAAATGATAAGCAGGATGCGCCATAGCTAAAACTCAGCTGCATTATGTGCCAGTTCAGGTGTAGCTGCAAGAACAATAACGCGCCAATGGTGGCCAAATGTATTTATTGCGTCAGTAATGCCTGGCTAGCGCGGCAGGCAGAAATTAAGCTTTGAGCGACCTGCGGAATATCTTCATCGGCGAGACTGATGGGTGTTCCGCCTACGGCAATGGCAGCGACGACGCTACCTCTATGATCATACAGCGGCGCGGCAAGGCGTCGGCGATC
>CBDUFM010000588.1:0-2842 GCA_965366325.1 uncultured bacterium | reverse complement strand
CCTAGCTGACCCTCTTCTTCTAGTGATTCAATAAATCCTGCGAAAAAGGTTTCAGCCCTTAATGCGGTCCACTTCTGGATAACCATTGTGCCAAATTTTTTTGCAACAATCGAAGACACTTTGCCAGCAATTACGGACATCATACTCATTTACGTCGCCTTATACACATAACGCCAAAGATCAGCCAAGCCACGCGAAGCGGGGCTTGGCGTTATGAAACGGATTGTTGGGCAGCCCATAATAATAATCAAAATGGTAAAACCTCCGTCCCACTTTCGTTAATGTATTTCCCAACACCCTTTGGCATCGAGAGTGCAATTTCTAAAACATTCGGTGGAATTTTGTGTCTTTCTGCCACCTGTTCGATATTCGATGAACAAATGTAAATTGGATCATTTGGTTGTTCAGATCCATTGGTAATTTGTACAAAATGTGTCATCCCTGGAGTAGGACAGTAACCACCATCTGAAATCCCAGCAATATAATAAGAAAAATTTACAAAACGTTCAATTTCATCAGTCATTATGTATTCGCCCATAATTTCTCATTTGGCTGCCCAACAGTATAGATAGAGGGAAACCCTATATCCTATAGAGATTCCCGTGAAAGTGAGCCTATTTTGGGCAGACAAGTCTCCAGACTCGTATATCTTTTTCCCTCTATCCATTTACTTTTCCCTCTATCTAGGGAGTTTGTTCCCTATATCCATGGATATAGGGAAACCCTAGATCCTTTTTCTCATCTGCTTGACTCACTCGAGCTTAGGGTATGAGCGCTGTCTGATTTGGGGTACGTGCGTAAGTTGTATAGCATACGTATTTTACGATGTTTTACCTGAGAGTAATGTGATTTGGAGATACGGCAGCGTGACCGTTATCCGTCATTTTTCCTGTATCCAGCATGTCGTTGAGTCTTTTGCAGAAATGTGAATTTGATTTGAAACGGTGGGTAGGAGCTATGTAGAATTCTAGGCCTGTTTCAATCGGCGGAGCTGGGGCTGTCTTGTGCATGCAGCCTGTCGCTGTTAGCAGATGCGGACTAGGCTTCAACAACGACTTGCTGACGGTATTGCGTGGGCGTACAATTAAAGAAGCGTTTGAAGCTGTTGTGAAAATAATGTTCATCTTGAAAGCCGCATTGATAGGCAATCTGTTTGATGCTTTCATTCTGTCGTTGGAGTGCTTGGGCTGCTTGGCGGAGTCGGTAATGGGCGATGTAAAGTTTAGGGCTTTGTTGTAGCTGCTGTTTGAATAATTTGCGAAACTGCACAATGCCGAGGCCAACTTCGCTTGCGATGCCGGCTACGTGAATATCGCCGCTGAAATGTTGGTGAATAATTTGTAGGGCTTTGCTGATGCGTGGATCATAGTTTTCACTGCTGTGTATGGCGATGCCGTTTAAGGCCCATGCTGATAATAGGAGGCGGATAATGTTTTTTCCGAATTGATTGCCACTTGCCTGATCTTGGTTGTAGATCGAGACGAGGGAGCGTAGACTGTGTGTCCAATCGAGATTAAAGGGCAGGACATATTGTTTTAATTGTTGGAGGAGTGGGAGCCCATGTGCATCGCTGACGCGTGCGTGTATGGCAAATACGCCAATGCTGTTGCAACCGGGGGCGTAGTTCACTGTGCAGCGAGCGCCCTCTGGTAGGCAGAGACAGCTGCCCGGTGCGATGGTCTGTTGAGTTTTTTGGGTGCTGTTAAATAGCATCGCGCCGGAGATTGGAATAAAGAAAAAGTCATCGGCCGAATGCCGTTCACCCATATCCCAGTCAGCGGCGGTTTCCCAGTACAGTGCGGAGATGATGTGGATGCTGCAGCGTCCTATGTTTTGGAGCACTGCATCAGCTGGGTTTGGGTGCACTTCTTGGAGGGTGAAGGACTCTGTGTTTACTGGGTTAGCCGTGCTCATAGTGTCGATTATTACACTATAATAGTGCTTAGTACAGTTGTTTTCCTCGTTGCTCATGCCTATGCTATGTCGATTGCTATAAGATAGGAGTCTTCAGATGAGTGAACAGAGCATGTGTAGTCCCGCGCAAGCAGGAAGCTTTCAGCCAATCAGCCTGGAGGGGCGGACATTAAGCCCACAGCTACTGCAGCAATTTAATCGAGATGGTTATCTCATTGTGCCCGGTTTATTGAATGCCGAGGAGATTGCGCGGATGAAAGATCTGCATGCACGTGCCGAGGCTTTGGCTCAGGAACACGGTGAGAGTTTTCATAAGGATGGTGCTCATTACGACGTTGAGCAATTAGCGGCGGGACATCCAGAGGGGAAGACCGTTGGCCTGCGCAAAATTCAAGAGGTGTTTAAGAGTGAAGCTGCTTTTGCAGCGGTCATGGCCAATCCTCGGATCCTTGCTGTAGTGGAAGATTTAATTGGTGAGCAGATTTATTATCACTCCAGTAAATTAATGTGTAAGCCTGCTTATGGCGGTCGTCGTAAGCCTTGGCATCAAGACTGGGCGTATTGGCAAGAGATGAATACCAAGCAAGTCACGGTATGGATCGCCATTGATCCATCGACGCGTGAAAATGGTTGTATGCAGATTATTCCCGGTTCGCATTTACGTGGTTATATTGAGCATTCACATCAAGAGGATTATATGATTGAAGAATGCGGGATTGAACAAGAACAGATTGTATTTGCCGAAATGAATCCCGGCGATGCGTTAATCTTTAATGTTCTCGCCCTGCATGCGAGTGACCCGAATAATTCCGCACGTAATCGCTTATCTGGTATTATTGATTTTGATTCGCAGCCGCCACCCGAGGGACATTATTACGGCAGTGCTACGCCGCTTGCGCGGCACTAATACGTGCATGATAGGCGTTGC
>CBDUFM010000587.1:0-2860 GCA_965366325.1 uncultured bacterium | reverse complement strand
TGACCCGTGCCTATGATAAGGAAGTTGATCGCGAAGTCATGATAGCGGGTGACCGTGGTAATGTGTTCAGTATTTATCATGATCGTCCCTTGAATTACGATGCCTGGGACATTGATATTTATTATGAAAACGAATTTACTGAATCAGCTAAGGTCACATCAGTTTCTGGCTTGGCAGCGGGTCCTGTGCGTTCTTGCTTAGGTTTTGAGTTCAGCATTGGTTCATCAATTATTCAACAAAAAGTAGCGCTAGCCCCGAATACCAAGCGTCTTGATTTTCAAACCCGTGTCGATTGGCGTGAAAAACATCAAATGCTACGTGTTGCCTTCCCGGTGGATGTGCATGTCGAACAGGCAACCTTTGATATTCAATATGGCTATACCAGCCGCCCAACGCATAGAAACACAGAGTGGGATATTTCTCGCTTCGAAGTCTGTGCGCATAAGTGGGCCGATCTATCTGATGCTGGATATGGCGTCGCGCTGCTTAATAACTGCAAATATGGTCATAAATTATTTAATAATGTGATTGACCTTTGTGTCCTGCGTTCTCCGACGTGGCCAGACCCTGATGCGGATATTGGTGTGCATGAATTGACCTATGCATTTATGCCGCATGCAAACACCGTGGCGCAATCAGATGTACAGCGCGAAGCTTATAACTATAATCAAGTGCCTGTGCAGTTTGATGGCTATGCCGCAGCGGATGTCAGCTTGCCGGTTCATATGGCTAGCAATGATGTGCACCTCGCTGTACTCAAGAAAGCGGAGAAGGAAGATTGCTGGATTGTGCGTGCCGTTGAAATAAAGGGTAAGCATTCACAGGCTGATTTACAAATTCCTGCGCAAGCGACTTTGCATCCTTGTGAATTAATGGAATGGGATGAAGGTGAAGCTATCTCGCATAGCGGTACGGTTACGCTGAAGCTCAAGCCATTTGAAATTCGCACCTTTAAGTTGAAAGTGTAATTGTGAGGGTGTCACAGGTGTGCCTAGCGCAGGAATGTAATTAAATACGTGGAGTAAGATGGTGGCCATTAAATTAGCGGATGTAGCAGAGGCTTGTTGTGTTGATATTTCAACAGCATCACGAGCTATGCGCAATGATCCGCGAGTTAATGCCGAGACCGTTGAACGTATCCAGAAGAAAGCCAGTGAATTGGGGTATCGCCCTAATTTGCTGGCTCGTTCTTTGGCAGCCGGCAAAACCAATATGATTGCCATTATGGTGCATGGATTGGATCCGGGGCCTGATAATATTCTCTATAATGCCGCTAGTCGACAGCTACATGAGCGTGGCTATATGAGCATGATTATGCCGCATCATGGTAGTATTAGCCAGTACGAGCGGATGATAGGTCAGTTAGGTCAGGGTCTCGTTGATGGCGTCCTCATTATTGCTGGTGATCCGAATGCCCAGCGGCCAGCGCTGAAATTATTACAAGAGCAGACGCCGGTTGTCTGTTTAGACCGCGGCTTAGATGACGCCGCTATTCCCCTAGTGACAGGTGGCCATGCGCAGGCAATCGAGGTGCTAATTCAACAATGCCGTGCCCAAGGGGTGCGAACATTTATCACTGGCTTTGGTGAGCACAATACAGCAGCACGTGCGCGTTCAGTGGCGGTGCGTGCACTGTTGACAGAGCAAGAGATTGTCAGCATCGATACCATCAATCGTGCGTCTCTGTCGCAGATAGAGGGGCCATGCGCGTTCTTAATTTCTTCGCAGCATCACGCGCAACGCATAGTTCAGGAATATCCAGACCTATTTAAGCAGATGGAATATTATGTTGCCTGCTTTGATAATTGGCAGGGTGATTGTTTTCCTGCGCAGAAAGCCTTTGTTGCAATTCAGGATTTTGAAGAAATGGCCAAGCAGGCCGTTGATATTTGCATTGGCTTGATTGATGATGCTGGGCGTAAGCAGGCGGCTTATCAACCGATTGAGGTAGCAAGTAAAGAATTTCTTACACAAGAGTCCTCATACGCCTAGGCCGTCCTATTAGTGCTGCTCGCGATTTAATGACGGTCCTGTTTGTCGCATTGCGCGTGGGCTCATGCCGTAATTTTTTTTAAATATGCGCGAAAAGTGAAAGACATCATGATAGCCAACGCGGGCAGCGATTTGTTTAATTTGTAGATTGTGGTTGCTGAGCAGGTGGCGTGCCTGATCAAGACGGCGCTTAATGAGGTAGTCTATTGGCGAGCATTGAAAATGCTGTTTAAATTCACTGGAGAGATGTGACGCAGATAGTCCAGCCTCTTTGGCGAGGTCACTAAGTTTTAATTCTTGATCTAAATTATTTTCAATAAAGCGTTTTAATTTCATTAAACGTGTATTATGTTGGGTGTCTTGATGTATATCGCGGTGGACACGGCGTAGCCAAACCGAGAGGAGATGGGCGATAATCTCAATGTCGGGTTGTTCATGTTCACCGAGCTCGCGGTAACACTCATTAAAAAACGTATCAGTTTCATGATGATTGCTGAGTTGTAGGACGCTGAGTGTTGGTATCTGCTGGCTGCGCACACAGTCTTCAATGAGGCTGCCTTTGGCAAAAAACCACGCATGGCGCCAGCGTTGGCTGTCGTTGCCGAGGTAATGCTCCTGCCCCGGTGGCCACAGGACGAGGCTGTTTGCCGAGCAGCTTAGGAGTTCGTTGCCAAGGCGCAGTGTGGCTTCATCGTAGAAAAACACAAATAACCAGTAGGGAGTTCCGTGGGGGCGGTGCACTATTTCTGGGCTCATGGGCTCAAAAGTGTTCATTGCAATAAGCTGAAAGCGCTCATTTTCGTCATGTACGTGGTTGAAACCTAGGTGAGCCATATTTTAAGTATCATAAGATAAGACATGTATGGAT
>CBDUFM010000586.1:0-2861 GCA_965366325.1 uncultured bacterium | reverse complement strand
AAGGGCTTGAGCATGGCTGCGATTAAGCGCAGTTGTGATGATCTCTTTGAGCAACTGACGGATAGTGCACAGCAGAAATTTGTGCTAGCGATCTTGTACCTCTCGCAGAACCATATCGAGTCAGCAGCTAAATTATTATCGAAGCGTGAGGATGATGACACCGCGTATATTAACGGTCTCATTCAGCGTCGACTGAGCGATTACGCATTGGCTAGTTATCACTTTCGCATTGCCAAGGCGCACCCAGCGCTACCACGAATTGCTGAGGCTTTTCGTGAGACCCCTGAAATTCAACCAGTGCTTAATAATTTTCCGGGTATTTTAAAAGATGGCACCTTTCACCCAGCGGCAATGACCGGCATTGTACAGCAGGTGTGTATGGGTGGCCATGTCAGTCTAGAGACGTTAATTCGTAAGGCGCAGGCTGTTGAAATGGAAGTCATTTTACGGCACGTCTGCGGAAAATAATCCACTAGCGAATTACCAGCGTAGGTATTTTTATGCGTGCGTACTTGGCTTTCGCGGCCATTGTAAAATTAAGGTAAATAGCTGTTCCGCGTTAACATGAGCACGAACTTGCGCCTGATGTGCTTGGGCGATGCGTTGTACTAAGGCAAGGCCAAGGCCGTGGTGATCTTCGCTTTGTTGTCGTGATATATCATGGCGCCAGAACGGATCGAAGGCATGTTGATAATCACCCGCCGCTAAGGAACACGGATTAGAGATAGAAATGAGATACTGCGTTTCTTGTTCTTCAACCGCAACCCGAATGTCGCTGTTCGCTGGGCTATACGCGCAGGCATTGCCAAGGATATTATCTGCAATCATAGCTAATAATGCAGGATCACCGTGTATGTCGAAATCATCATCATTTTCAAATTGTAAATGATGACCACTAGTAGCATAGGCAGACCAAGCGTCGCTGATGAGTTCGGCAATACTGATTGGCTGGGCTTCAACGGCTTGGTGTTCACCTTCGAGACGCATTAAAAGCAGCAGGCCGTTGACGCGGTCATGCAATGCGCTGACTTGCTTTTCTAAGAAACTTGAGCGTTCTGCGGGTATATCGCCAGCACTAATTGCAAATTCTAATTCACTGCGCAAAGCGGCGAGCGGCGTGCGTAATTCATGGGCTATATCACCAATGGTTCGCCGTTCACGTTTGCGGCTATCAGCTAGGCGTGCTAATAAATCGTTAAGACGTTCAGATATTTGCAGTAATTCGCTGGGCAGTGCGGCAACGTGGATGCGCGCCTCAATATTGTCATGTTCAAGGGTGTCGATGGCCGCTCCAAGATTTTTAACCGGTGCGAGCAGGCTGTCGCGTAGGCGTGTCGCAATAAATAAACTAATGCAAAAAACGCTGATGCCGACACCAACTAGTAAATTGCGCAAATTACTTAAATCTTGATCTAAATCAGTTATGTCAGCCGCCATCATGATAACGGTCCCTGCTTCGACGCGAAAATGTTCGCTATGACGAGATCGGTCACGGCGATTATCTCGCGTCTCTTTGACGTCTTCTTTTTTTTCTTTTATCGCGGCTTCTTGTGGATCTGCTTTTTGTGTGTTTTGGGTTTCTTCGGCAGTCGCTGTGTCATCGTCTTGTTTAATGTATTTTTCATCTACCGGGACTTGAATGACGCGAAAGCTGCGCGCATCTGTCGTGCGCAGCGGGTGAATAACGCCGTCCGGCAGTTGCTTGGGAAATTCGTCGGACCAACTTTCGGTTTTGAATAGCTCTGTGCCATTTGGATTGCCCAAGTAGAGAAAGAACTGTCCAATATGTTGGCGCGATCGTTTTTGCATAAACCGCATTGGGATCCACGGCATTTGTGCGGTGTGCTTTGCACGCTCGCGTAGTTCATCATCGGCATCGCCAATCAACAATGATTCTGCGGCAAACCAAGCAATGAGGCTGGTTGAGAGCACGGCCACGAAAACACTGCCGCTGAGGCCCCACCATAATCGTCGAGAAAGGTTCATGCTTGAAGCGCCGCTATATAGCCTTGGCCACGACGGGTGTGGATTAATTCTGGCTCACCGTCTTGCTGAATTTTACGGCGGACGCGGCCGACTAAGACATCGAGGACATTCGAGACCGTGTCCTGTTCAAAGTCGTAGAGGTGTTCCCATAATTCGGTGCGGCTGACAACCGAACCTTGGCGGTGTAAAAGGAATTCTAATAACTGATATTCGCGTGGGCTCAGTTGGATAAAGCGCTCGTCACGCTGCACCGTTTTTGCAGATGGATCAAGGCGCAGGGTTTCTAATTCGAGCATCGGGGTTGCTTGGCCATGGCCCCGGCGAACGAGACTGCGTAGGCGGGCAAGTAATTCGGTGACAGCAAAAGGCTTGCTCAGGTAATCATCCGCGCCGGCATCAAGTCCTTCAACACGATCTTCAATGGCATCACGCGCTGTGAGCATCAGTACAGGTGTGTTTTTTTCTTTGCGGCGCAGGCGGCGTACCAGCTCAATGCCGTCAATTTGCGGTAGCATGCGGTCGATAATCGCCACATCGTAGTCATTACTACTCAGGAACCACCAACCTTCCTCGCCGTCGGCGGCGGCATCGACGGCGTAGCCTTCTGCACGTAAGCCACGGCTCAGTGATTCCCGTAGTGGTTCATAATCTTCAACAATGAGTAAGCGCATAGTTTCTCGTTGAGCTAATGATCGGCTTTTAGTGTAGCGCTACAAGATGACAATGTGGTGAATGCATGTGTAGGATGCAGGTTGGGCGACTTGCTTTAGGAATGCATCGCTCGAGCATGCTGCCTATGATCGAGGCCTTGGGCTTGGGTCGTTGATACAGGACAGGGTAGAGGCCCTGGGAACGGATTAAAGCATGGCAGATGT
>CBDUFM010000585.1:0-2865 GCA_965366325.1 uncultured bacterium | reverse complement strand
ATCCTTGTGAACGAGCGGAGGGAATAGGTGGATAGATGCGCTTCATTCTATGGAGCAAAAACGGGCTAGGGACTGAAGGGACCTGCTAAAAACATGGACAAAGCTGCCCTTATTTATATATTCATGCATGCTGCCGCTGAAATTCAGGGGCGTTCTTCATGATGCGGGACTCGGGATTGAGCGATGGCAAAGAAACAGCAGGCAACAACCGAACTGATGGGGGTGATCTTTGATCCTGAGGTAACCAAGATCTTCCGTCATCTGGTCGAACTGTTTGGGGTTCGTGTCGTGCTTTTTGATCCGTCTGGCAAGGAAGTGCTCAGTGGTGGTGACAAGCCAAACTGTGCTTTTTGTCATTTAATTCAGACGCGACTCGAGCAATTGCCGACTTGTCGCGGCTTTGATGAGCGCATGCGCCAAGAAGCGGCTGCTGCGCTGGATCCCAGTGGTGATAGTCGCTTGATTCCGTATCAATGTCACGCTGGGGTGAACGAGTCGATTGTCGCCATCTATGACGGGGACACCTTGCTTGGTTATGTTTTAGCGGGGCAATACCGAAATAGAGAAAAGCCGGAGGCACATTTGCGCAAGGCCTGGGCTGAGCGCTACGCTAACGACGAGATGGATAAAGCCTTTGCGCAGATTCCATTTCATAGTGAAGAGCGCATCAAGCATATTGAGTCATTATTTTCATCATTAGTGAAATTAATTTGCAGCCAGCGCCTCATTGAGGTGAACGAACGTAATCCCTTACAGGTCTTGATTTCGCGGATGCGTCATGATCCCGGTGAACAATTAACCCTGCAGGGTGCGGCTACTATCTTAGGCAAGAGTACGAGTACCGTCTCGCATTTATTTACGCATTATTATCAATCAGGATTTAAACAGGTGCAGCTACGCATTCGTATGGAAAAAGCCTGCCAATTATTAGAGGAAGAACCTGATCTGCGAATCCTAGACATAGCAGAACGTCTGGGGTTTTCCGACCCACTCTATTTTTCGCGACAATTCAAGAAATTTGTCCATGTGTCGCCGAAGGCCTACCGCCAGCAATGTACCTGATAAATAGGATTGCAGCGCTTTTAGAAATTATGCCAGTGAATGTGCTGTCAGCGCAAACTGACGTGCAGCTTCATCATAATTAACACATAAATCACTATGGTAATCGTCGCGCTTGGCATGAATCAGGGCCAAGGGATTATCAATGCTCACGCGGAGCAGGTCGTCGTAATCAAGAATATCTAAACTGGCTAATTGATTCATGCATTGCAGCATTAATGCGGAAGAGCCCGCCAGGCAGCCGCGTTCTGGAATATGTAATTTACCATTTTCTTCCATGACAATGGTACGGTCACCACGTTGATAGGTGCCGGCTGGCATCCCAGCTAGGGAGGAGGCATCGCTAACCACCACAATCTTATCTACGCCCTTGCTGCGAATCATGACTTTTTGTAAGGCAGGCGGCAGGTGATGGCCATCCGTTATAATCATCGCTGTGTAATCATCGTGGGCTAAGCCTGACCAAATCGGATTAAAGTGACGATTAATAGCGTTCGGTAGTCCGTTACCTAAATGTGTCAGTGCCGTAGCACCAGCCTTGGCCAGATGATTTAAATCATCACATTCCGCAAGGCTGTGACCGCTGGACACGCAGATGCCCATGTCCACAGCAGCGCGGCATAGCGCATCAACATGTTCTAAATCAGCGGCAACGGTTAAAAGGCGTATGTGGCCATTGGCCCACTCTTGCATGTTCTGCAGCGAGGCCACATCTGCGGCCTGACAGTAATCAGGATTATGCGCACCGACCGCACCCGGCTTGGGTGATAAAAAAGGTCCTTCGAGGTGCAGGCCTAAAATGCGTCCCTGATAAACGGGATCGTCAATTAATTTCGCTAATATAGGCAGGCAGTGCTGATAGGTCGCCTGCGGATGCGTGGTAACTGTCGGCAAAAACGCAGCAGTGCCCGAGGCAAGCACATGATCGCAGGCCTTGCGCGCAGCGGCCTCAATTAACGCGGGGTCAGTAAACCGGATACCCAAGCAACCATTTACCTGAAGATCAACAAAACCATCGCATGTTTTAGTCATTACTTCATCGTAGCAGCGTTCTGCTTCGTTCAATAAAAATGTAACAATGTACTGCGATGAAAGAATTGTATAAAAATTCAAGCTGTATTTATTGCATGGAATTATTTGAACTGTTGCGTGCTGTCGAGCTGGGTTGGGTTTCGGTAGACACTGTGCGTGAGCGTTAAGATGGGTACGGGCATAGAGAGCCTTTCTCTAGCTGATGTATTTTGAGGTAGGCATATTGCTGACTATTTTGCTGCATGGAAAGCTTGTTTTTTTGTAGGGTCAATGCTAACACATGATTGATTGATAAGTTTGTGTGGTTGTATAGTCTGTCCTGATGATTTCAGTTGGATTTCCTAAGTGTTTCGCACATGAGAATTTATTAATGTCTACACCAAGCGCTAAAGTTAATGCCATTGCTGTGTCTACTATTTTTTATAAGCTGTGGGCAGACTTTAACACGAATTTTAGCCGTAATTATTGTCAGTTTGACTTAAGTCTCTCTTCGGGTTTTATTATTGAGGGCGGTAGTTTAAATTCTTTGTCCACTTTGCCGTTGGGTGGGTAGGGCCAATGAGGAGATATAATGTGTAGGCGATATGGTCATGGCTGAGCAGCCCCGTAATGTGGACCCAGCGAATTTTGAGTTATTCCTGAGCAAGCGCCCTTATTCGGTAATTCATTTAGATGCCGATTAGGATGGTTGCCGTATTTGCTTATATTGACGAAGATACTTATCCTGAACATGCTATTGGTTTTATAGGACAGGTTTATAGGGGTTTATAGGAC
>CBDUFM010000584.1:0-2866 GCA_965366325.1 uncultured bacterium | reverse complement strand
CCATAAGGAGCTCGAACGTGCCCAATTTACTAAATAGTCAACAGCATTAACAACAGACTTACCACCGGGCAGCGGGTCTAACACTTTGGGTAAATGGTCGAGCATTACTCCCATTTAAGCACTCCCTTACGCCAAGCGAATAATAAACCGAGACCCAAAATACTAATAAAAACAGCCAGCTCGAGCATCACCTGCATACTGCTTAAGCCAGGGACACTACCATCACAGACACTGCGAAAAATACTTAAACAGGGAAAAAGAAATAAGGCCTCAACGTCAAAGACCATGAAGACCAAAGCAATCAGATAATACCCGACTTTAAATTGGATGCGCGCATTTCCATACGGCAGCACACCACATTCATAGGGAACGTGCTTATGTTTAGCGTTTCGACCTTTGGTCCCCAAGAGGCGTGAGCCAAGAATAGCTCCACCGACATAGAGGACACCCAAGAGAGCGAACAAAGAGACAACCGAGTATGATGTCATCCATTCCTTTCAGGACGCGCGATGACAGATCTTTTTTGAGGGCAGTGTATGTCAAGGTACACAGGCTGTCCCGCAATAGGCATTCACCATACGCATGCACACGTATAATTAGCCCGATCCAGATGATAGGGATTCTCAGGAAGACCAGTGTTTTTAGCTAAAACTGCCGCTGGATCGCCCCTCTAATACATATATCCTGACCTTCTTATCTAGATAAGGTGCCCAACCCATACCCCTCACCAGCAACCCGTCACGCATAGGATTGAAGCTATATGTCTAAGCAGCAAACACCCAAATACCCTGGGATACGTGTCACCACCAACGGCAACCAGCTCATCGCCAGTTATACCGAGCCACTTATGGCTGAAGCAGGGGTTTTCTATCCGATCACACCGTCCACGGAGCAGGGCGAAAACTTTCAACTCCAGTATGCAAAAGGCTCCCTGAATGCCTTTGGTGATAGTTTCATTGCCATTGAAGCCGAGGGCGAACACGCCGCACAAGGCGGCGCCATCGCTGTGTCGGTTACCGGCAAGCGCACTGTGAACTTTACCTCCGGCCAAGGTATCGTTTATGGCCTAGAACAGTATTATCACGCGCCCGGCAAGTTGAGCACCATGGTTTTGGAAGTCGGCGCGCGCGCGCTCACCAAGCACGCGCTCAATGTGCACTGTGGCCATGATGATATTTATGCCGCCTTCGACACAACGTGGACGATGCTGTTTGCCAAAGACGCACAACAATGCGCAGACCAAGCAATTATTTTACGCAAGGTTAATGAATTATCCCTAAATCCCGGCATGAACATTCAGGACGGGTTTTTAACCACACACATGGAGCGCACCTTTTATCGACCAGAACCTGCATTAATTCGCGAATTTCTTGGTCGCTCCGACGATAGCATCGAGTGCCCCACCGCTGCTCAACGCGAATTATTTGGGCCCCTGCGTCGCCGCGTTCCCGAAGTTATTGACCTGAAAAACCCACAATTAATTGGACCAGTACAAAACCAAGAACATTACATGAATGGTGTTGCCGCACGTCGCAATCATTTCACCGAAGAAATACTCGGCTTTCTAGAAGCAGCCTACGAGGAGTTCGGCCAATTGACCGGCCGTTATTATGGGCTGATTAGCGAATACCAATGCACTGATGCTGATACGGTTTTTGTGGCGCTAGGTAGTGCGGCAGAAAACATTGAAGCAGCTGTCGATCACCTACGCGCAGATGGCAAGAAAGTCGGCGTCGTTCACGTTAACGTCTTGCGACCATTCCCAGAAGCCGCAATCGCCAAAGCTCTCAAGGGCAAAAAGAACATTATTGTGCTCGAACGCACCGATGAATCGATGTCTGGCGACAATCCACTGACCCGCGAAATCCGCGCAACCCTCGCAAAAGCTGCTGAAAATCACAAATCTAAGGCCCATAGCCACATCGCCACCAGCATTAATCCGGCTACTGAGATGCCGGAAATATTCTCAGGTTCTTACGGACTTGGCTCACGTGATTTTCGCCCCGAAGGCATCTTCGGAGCCTTTGAATATGCCAATGGTCGCCTAGCGCGACAAGACGGTAAAACAGCCGCTGATGGCGAACACTTTTTTTATGTCGGTATCAATCACGACTACGCCGTGGTTTCTGAAAAAACACCATCCCTCCTACCTGAAGGCGCCATTGCTGTACGGCTCCATTCTATTGGTGGCTGGGGCATGATTACGACCGGTAAAAACCTTGGCGAAATCCTCGGTACTTTTTCTAATTACGTGGCCGAACGCGATAATTTACGTGATGAACATGGTGATTTAAAAGAAGTCGTCGACATCGCTGCCAACGCCAAATATGGTTCTGAGAAAAAAGGTGCGCCCACCAATTACTTTATGGTTGCCGCGCCAGAGCGCATTCGCACCAACTGCGACCTGCGTCATGTGAATGTGGTTCTCTGCTGTGATCCAAAAATCTTCCTCCATGATAATCCGCTCGTCGGCCTCAGCGAAGGTGGCGCCTTTGTCTGGGAAAGTGCGGAAACTGAATCCGCAGCGGCCTGGCAACGGATTCCACCGAAATATCGCCAAGAAATTATAGATAAAAAAATACGCGTCTACGCCTTGCGTGGTTTTGACATTGCGAAAAAAGCCACTAATCGCGCAGATTTGCAAACACGGATGCAGGGCAACTCCTTTCTGGGTGCCTTTTTCCGCGTTTCTAGCTTTCTTGATTTCTATAAAATCGGTACCGAAGAATTTGAAAAAACTGTGCAAGCGCAGTACGTTAAAAAATTCGGCCGCTTTGGCGACGCCGTTGTAGCCTCGAATATGACCGTCATGCAACAAGGCTTTGAAACGGTGTTTGAAGTCAGTCACGGTAAAGTCGACGACCCT
>CBDUFM010000583.1:0-2894 GCA_965366325.1 uncultured bacterium | reverse complement strand
CTGCTCGAAAAATGCAAGCCACTCTGTCCGAATTTGGGCATTATCGCCTACGACGATGCTCTGGCTAACCGCTTTGTTGTACACGCGCAACAACACCAACTCCATGCCCCTCACAGCTACGGCATCATTGGCTGCAATAACTCTAGCGAAGCTGTCCACAGTGAAATACCACTTAGCACCATGCCACAAGATTTTGACGACCTTGCGCGGGCCCTCATTAATCATACGCGCGCGCTCGCACAGGGCGGGTCGCAGCAAAGCAAGGTCGCAGCGCCATTGTCTATTTTAGCTCGCGAAAGCTGTGGTGGGAAGCTGCGCCTAGGTGAAAAACTACCCCACATACTCGAACAATTAAAAGATCTTTAAAGCGAAGTTCTATTCGAGATTCAAGCCATCCGCTTCTGGCATAGGCTCGCTCTCCACCAATTTACGAATGCTTTTGTAAGCTGCAGTGTGCAAGGGATTCAAACTAGGCGTATAGACCTCACTGACATCAGCTCGCAAACGTATATCTAAAATCATGCAAGCATCTGGTGATTGGGTAAATCCATTAAAGGCAGCGATTAAGCCGCTATAGGACTGAGCGACGGTAATATCATAGTACCCACCACCATCGACAAGCATATTTCCCTGCTCACCTTTAAATTCCCAAATCAATAATTCTGTGGGCATATCTCCACCGCGTAAACCAAAATCTACATACTGCTGACCAGGGACTGCAGTGGTGGTGCCTGCCAAGAGTAGGCTGACTACATAAACGGTCTGCTTATCCAAACCTGCCAATGCTAGGCTTCGTGGTAATTCTGAAAATCTAATAAAATCTGGGCCACGTTTTTTCAACAAGGTATAAAAACCTTCCATACTCCGCTTCTGCCCGTACTGCGCCCACAGCGACTCGATCTGCTCAGCTTGCCCGCGGGTATGCCACATAGCGAATTTGCGATTACATTCCATCCCATTGATAATCTCAGAACACGCCGCCACTACTTGCAACCATTCAATGCGCTGCTGTTCAGCAATCTGTGCATGATCCACATTCAAGAGCACTGGTAGAACCTCGTAACCATCACGGGTGGCCAAGCACAGACGCTTGCGATAGGCAGCCAGCCGGTCAGAACCACGTAGCTCGTCCTCAGAAAGACGCTCACAAAATGCATCTAAGCAGGCCTGCTGAACAGAGCCCGCAAAGAGCAAAGTCCATGCAACAATTCCCAGCAACAAAAACATACCGGCCAATACATAGACCCATCGCCCTGAACCGGACGGCTGCTGAACGGGTCGTGCACGGCTAAATGTCCGTGACGCAGAACTTGGCGACTGTTTAGCTGCACTGGCCTGACGCCCAGACGGAGCCTGTTGAACGCCTTGAGCTGCCTTCTGAGCCGCTTCCTGTAACGACGTGCGTATTTTCTGTATACGTTCTGTGTTTTTCTTTATTACACGTGTATGCGAACGAACTGCGGGCTTAGACATCGATGCCTGCTGATTAGCTCCCGCTTCGCTTTGCTGTTTTGCTTCCAGAGCAGAGCTTTCAGCTCCTGCAGCAGCAACAGCCCCTACACCACCTACTCCCTCTGCCCCTGCAACTTTTTGTGCAACACCGTCATAGCCCAAGATAAAAACATTCTTACATGCGGTACAACGAACCCGCCGTCCTGCCAAGGTGGGCAGCACCACATATTCATTGCTGCAAAAAGGACAAGCAAAGGTCTTTGTCATTAACACAACTATCACAGCAAGAAAAGAGTAATGCAAGTGCAGAGCTGGCAAAACAATCGTTCTTGTACCTACGTCACCCGTTCCAGCACAAACTTAAAACATCCCATAAACAGCCTAACGGGCAAAGCCAATGAAACGGGCACCTTTAAACATCTCGCTTGATAAGGGCCCTACAGCACCCTACGCTTTTCTCACCCCAATGACCAGCAACGACGATCTTCAGAGAAAACAAGCACATGATCATTACAAAAAGGCACTCACCCTTACCATAACGGATGAATCCTTTGATGCAGATGGCATTAGTAAGCTCATCGAAACCATTAACGACGAACAACAAAACGAATCACATCATACAAACGACATAAAAAACATTCTACTCGAGACACTTTACGACGGTAACCTATCAAACAAACACGTTGATTTCTATCCAAGTGAAGATGAGGACAGCAGCTTCAGTCGTTCCGCAATCACAAAAACTGATGACTGGGAAAATGACGACTCGCTTATTCATTATACCTCTATCCAAGAGCAAGAAGCCGAACAACGATTAGAAGAAAACTCTGTACCAGGTCGTTACCAAGTGCTCGCCCTCCTCGGCTCTGGAACCAGTGGCCAAGTCTTTGCCGTCAGAGATAATAATCTAGAGCGTGTTATTGGTGTGAAATTCATGCACCCCAAAAATATTTCCGATATTAGAAAAATTGAGAGCTTCATCAATGAAGCGTGCACCACTGCTCAATTAGAGCACCCCAATATAATCAATGTCCATGATATTGATTATACAGATGGCGCGATCCCGTATTTCACCATGCGTAAGGCAAAAGGAAAAACGCTCCAAGAAATAATTGATGCCCCCACTGACAGCATCGACTCCTATAGTAAACGTGCGTCTATCATCACGCGCATCTGTGAAACCATCTCCTACGCACACAACAAGGGCATAATACATAATGATATTAAACCTGGAAATATTATGCTGGGTGATTTTGGAGAAATCACGGTGCTTGATTGGGGCACCAGCACCAATGCAACACAGCGGCAGGACCCAAAGCATAAAATACTTGGCACCCCCATGTACATGTCACCGGAACAAGCGCGCAAAGAATTAAGCGACGAACTCAGTGACGTTTATTGCATTGGTAGCACCCTCTACCACCTCATCACCTTACGCTTCC
>CBDUFM010000582.1:0-2895 GCA_965366325.1 uncultured bacterium | reverse complement strand
CGTTTTCGTAAATGCAGGCTTAAACACACAGGGCGTATCAGCGGTGCGAATTTCCTGATCACCTGCATGCCACGATACATAAGACCAATCACTCAGCATTTTCCCAGCGCTGCATTTGCGCAAGCGATGGCGACAGGCAACTGGAACGACCAATAGATGACCGGCAGGAACCACTACTCGCCCTCCACTGTACAGACATTCCCATGCACCGCGGCTTGGCCGTTCAAGCAGGACATTGGGCAACGTGCGCCACGTCGTATCCCAGTCCCCATCACGCTCTTGTTTGGGGTTCACAGTATAAAAACGAATATGCACTGATTCCATGACAGGATAAAAGTACAAAAGTTTACGTCTCCTGTCTATAGCTATCTCAAGCCCCAATGGCTATATTCAGCGCCGAGGTCAACACATGGATAGATTCATTCCTGCCCCAGAAAACCCTACGGACTGGCCACAATGGCGTGAAGACTTGTCACAGTGGCGTTCCAGCTATCGCAATCTTACTGGCTTTAAAGCGCAGTACCCGAACTGGATTAAAGGTCAATACGTACAAGCACTTGTGATGCTCTGGGATGAAGAGCTCTGGAACGCAAACGATGGCTGGCGCGTCGATCAATTACTGGATCGTGCCGATGCCGTTTATGGTGGCTGGGACCATGTCGTCCTGTGGAATAATTATCCGCTCTCTGGCGTTGATCGTCGCAATCAATTTGATTATTTTAACGATCTCCCTGGTGGCCTCGATGGATTAAAAGATTGTGTTGCCGCCTTTCATCGCCGTGGCGTTCACGTCATGCTCGACCACAAACCATGGGTGCCGGGTATTCCCGATGGTTTTGATAACGCGAATCGCTCACTCGCCTACATTGTTGATTACTGCAATATGGATGGCGTTTATTTAGATTGCGGCAGTCACCCCAAGGCCGATTTAAAACAATACATCGAAGCGCTTGGCCCCGATAAAATATTTGCTGCCGAAGCCACCACACCGCTCGAACATATTCATTATCAACCCATGAGCTGGGCACAATTTGTCAATGATAGCGATGCGCCTGGGATCATGCGTAATCATTGGTTAGAACGTGATTTTATACTCTACGAAACGAGACGCTATTACCACCACCCGATGCGCGAGCTACAACGTGCATGGTTAGGTGGCGGCGGACATGTGGTTTGGGAAAATGTATTTGGTTACTGGGCTAGTTATAGCCAGCGCTATTGTAGCTGGCTGCGCCTCTGCAGCGCTGCACAACGAAAATTTGTGGATTTATTTAGTGGCGAAAATTGGGAGCCGCTACTTGGCAGCAGTCCTGATGCAGGCATTTATGCCAGTAAATACTGGGATGCGCAACGAACGCTTTACCCCATCTGCAACCGCAGTGGTGCAGATTATAACGGAGAACTGCTACGTATTCCACTCGACGAAAATCAAATCATTGTCGATGTTATTAGCGGACAAACATTATCCTGTGAGACCAGCGCCAGCGATTGCATTATCTCCGGTTCCATAAGCGAAGACGGCATCGCCGGCATTCTAATTACCGACCAAAAACATTTCACGTCGGATGTGCAACAATTTATTCAAGAGCAAGCCGAATTAATAGCCAAGGCTGACTTTACTTTCGTCGCGTGGGAGGGTGAGCATCGCTGCACAGACCTTCCACACCAACTACTCAGTCAAGCTAGCGGGCCGGCCTACGCCGAAGCGCCTGAACAAATGCGTGCGGTTCCCGCATTTTCCGGCACTCATAAACAACGCTATCGCATGCGTGAATGTGGTTTTATTGCAGGCCATGAAACAGAATTACACGTTTATGATGCCTTTGAAAATGAGTGCGTTGATGAATCACAGGTCGAAACGCCCGATCTCTGGGTTGATTACCTACCGGTCACCAATGCCGATTTTAAAATATTCCTAGAAGCCAGCCATTACGAACCCGAAAACCCCACGCATTTTCTTCGACACTGGCATAACGGCCGGATACCCATTGGCATGGAGGATCACCCTGTCGTTTATGTCAGCCTCAATGATGCACGCGCTTACGCAAAATGGGCTGGCAAACGTCTACCCACTGATGCCGAATGGCAACGTGCCTGCCTAGGCGACAGATCCTACCAATTTCCATGGGGCAATGAATTCGCCCTGCAATTAGGACACTCCGGCAAACGTCTCTTTAACGATGGACGCCAAGGCGGCACCACGCCCGTCACCAAATACCAAGACGGCATCAGTGCCTACGGCTGCCTTGATATGATTGGCAATACCTGGGAATGGACCGAAAGCGAGCGCAGTGACGGCCACACCCGCTACTGCCTCTTAAAAGGTGGCTGCTGGTACGGCGCCGAAGGCAGCTTTTGGTTATTCGATGGTGGCCCACGCGGCGGTGATTGGGCAGCTAAATTAATATTAATGCACGATGGCTGGGACCGCTGCGCCACCATTGGCTTTCGCTGCGTCGCCGAACGCAGTGACGGCAAAGTCGTCGATGATGTGTTGCATACAAACGCCGATGCCACTCAACTACTTGGTAAAGCATCCTAATAAAAAACCCCGCCTAAATAGGCGGGGCTTGTTTAGCTAACATAGCGCCACATTACATCTCAGCATGCCAGGTAATGACCTGTCCTGGATATAATGATACGCGTACCTTGTTAGATTTACTCTTCACTTTTTCTTTAGTAATTGCGTTTACGAGGTTCTTGGTCTTTGCTAACTTGATATCGACGTCGATAACATCTTCCATGCCAATGTTGATGACCGCATACCAGGTTCCGTGCTTATCGGTTTTGTATTCACGTACGACGACATTTTTATCCGTCACCGCAGATCCCAAGACTGTGCTTGGTACCGCAGGCAGACTAAGAAAAGCCTGATTAAAAGCGCGAGCGTATTCT
>CBDUFM010000581.1:0-2895 GCA_965366325.1 uncultured bacterium | reverse complement strand
TTGAGTATGGTAGATAACTCACTTAGTTCAGCCTCGGACCTCGAGGAATTGGTCAAACAGGATATGGTCATTGCTGGCCGCTTATTAAAGCTCGTAAATTCCCCGTTCTTTGGTTTGAAAAATCCGGTGTCATCAATTACGCAAGCCGTAGCCATCATTGGCATGAGTTCCTTAAAAAGTTTAGTGGTTGCGGCATCGACGTCCTCCTTGCTGATGACCGATTTGAGTGGCTACGGATTTAAGAAAAATGGCTTATGGGACAATAGTTTGGCTACAGGTGCATTAAGTCGCCACATTGCGGTTTCAGCTGGGGTTAATCATGAAGACGCAGAAACATATTTTTTAGGTGGTTTAATGCGGGATATTGGGATGTTGGTCTTGGGGCCATTTCTGCAAAAGAAAAGCATCACTTTAGAGTACGGTTCGCTGGGCGGTGAGTCTGATATTATGTTTAAGGAGCGCGAAGCGCTTGGCTTCGACCATGCATGGGTTGGTGAAAAAATTAGTAAAAAATGGAATTTGCCACCGAATTTACATAATGTTATCACCAGTCACCATCAACAGTTTAAAGATGTTCCAGCGGAAGATAAAAAAATCATCGCGGTGGTGCGACTTGCTGAGCGTTTAGCTTATAAATCAGGCGTGGGCGTCGAGGCTGAGCATCCGTTTGATCGTGATATTGATACAGCGATATTGGCAAATACTGGTTTAGACGCTGAGCATTTTAAAGAGGTGATCGCAGACGTGCCTGAAATATTAAGCGCGATACGAATGGACTTTTAGGGGAAAATATGGGCGGTACGTCTATTCGTCGCCATTTGGGTGATTTAAATAGTTTTGCAGATGCACTTATTAATGTGGATAGTAGTCGGCAATTAGTCGAGCACCTAGAACAGCAATTGGTGCGCATTAAGGCGACCCCAGCACGATTGTTTTTATTAGATGAAGCAGCGATGTCCTTATACTGCGCCCGCTCTTTTCAGTCAGATGACGAACAGGTTGCTGATTTACCTGGTGACGTCTTGGTGGATCCGCCTGATAATTATGAGATTTTATACAGCAAGGGTGATCCGATTGGTTGCTTAGAGATTAATGCAGCCGAGCCGCCAAATGAAAATAGCATTACGCAATTATGTTCCTTATTGGGTCCAGCCCTGCAGAGTGTCGAACGGCAAGATGTGAGCTTGCGTGAATTGCGGCATTTGCATGAAGAGATGCAACAATTTACCAGCGCAGGAGAATTGCTGTCCCACGTTGATGTAGAGGTCCTTTTAGTACGTATTCTGGAAACAATTATGACGGCTGTGAAGGCGCAGGTAGGTGCTATTGTTGCCGTCGATGCTGATGGATCGCTCAAGCCCAAAGTCGTGTGGGGTTTCAATGAGGAGCATCTCGGCAATTTATTTACGCGCGATGGTCTTAGCGTCATCGATACGGTATTTGAACAGCAGGCCGAACTGTGTTTATATGGTGATGAAGTTGCCGAGCATATAGATCTAGAACGTTTTAGTGCACAATTAACTGGTTTATTGGTTTTACCGATTACCGGTAAAAATACCAAGCATGGTGTTGTGGTGCTTGGAAACCCAGAACAGGTCTTTAATGAGAAAGTTAAACGCATCGGCAATACGGTTTGTGATATGGCTGCCATTGCGATGGATAATGCCTTGTTGGTGACGGCAACGGTTGATCGTGAGCGTTTAGCGCGTGATTTAGAGATCGCGCAAAGTGTGCAAAACAGCATGTTTCCCTCGGCGCCCTATGACGCGAATGATTTGTTTATCGTTGGTAGCACCAAGGCCTGTGATGAAACGGGTGGAGATTATTATACCTATATAGAGCATGATGATGAGCTCTACACTATGATTGGTGACGTAACCGGGCATGGACTCGGCGCAGCTTTATACACGACCATGGCGCACGCGATTGTGCATCAACAGCTGCGCGCTGGGGTTGGGGTGCAGGCGAGCAGCAATTTCATTAGTACGGCTTTGCAACATGCCAATAGTGAGCGCTTTATGACAGCGGTCCTGATGTGCATCGATTACAGACACCGCCAATTTAGCTATGTCTCTGCTGGTCATAATCCGATCTTGTGGATTCATGATGGCGCGACCCAGTGGTTGGATAGTAATGGCTTACCGCTGGGCATTATGCTCGATGTACCATGTATGCGTTCCAAGATGTACGATTACAGCCCAGGTGACTACTTGATCCTGTATACCGATGGATTCATTGAATCAGTCAACGAGCATGGCGAGTACTATGGCGAAGAGCGACTTGCGGCACTAATGTTGGAGACCTCTAGGGGCAGCGGCGGTGCACAGGCCATGATGGATGCCTTGTATGCAGACGTCGAGCAGTGGTTGGCGGGCGCGGCCCCTGACGATGACCTAACTATGCTCGTAATACAGTGTCGCGACCTCGAAGCAGCAGCGCAAGCATAGGGCAATTGCCGTAATACTGAGCGAAAAGGCCTGTTTGCCGGTCCACTGTGAAGCGGGCTCATGATGACGGCCACAGCTAGATGGCTGTCTACCCACCTGTGCGACGGTTAGCGTTAGCGATCTGGAACGTCTGTATTTGTATACTATGATCAATGCTCAGAGGTGTTTATGTTGAATAGGTTTGTAGGGGTGTGCTTACGCCCGTTGTTGGCTTGTGTGGTTTCCTGTTTGGTGCTTGGTCTTGCGCTTCCGCAACTGGCCAGTGCTGAAAAAGAGCAGTTGCCGTATCCACGGATGTCGGAGTCGGTGATCGAAATGCTCAAGCGCTTTTATTATGATCATGACCGGTTTCATCCGACTTTGATGCTGCAACGCGGGTTACGTGCCATTGAAACGACAGAAATGTCAGTCGATGTGAGTCTAGAAAAAGACCGTATTGATTTTAATT
>CBDUFM010000580.1:0-2902 GCA_965366325.1 uncultured bacterium | reverse complement strand
GCTTCCAACATGCCCATTAATTGCAACGCATGGCTTGCACTATTTAAGGGCTCCGTTCCATTACGAATTGCATGGGCCATATCCGTAAATAAACCCACAAATCCAGTAGGCATTTTCTGCAAACGTTTCCCGATAGGTAAATCACTAGCGACAACGCCATCACGGTGATGCTTAATCAAGCGCCGCTTAACCACGTCCACCCCCGCTTTACTGCCATGAATATGTAAATCCTGCCATTCACTATTTCCGATAAGGCCATCCACCGTGCTGTCTTTTGGCGCTACGCGATTCCCTGCAAAACTAGTCGACAGGCTTAATGTTGCATCATCTTCAAAGCGCACCATGCCACACATAAAATCATCGGCATTATAAGGTGGTGATAATTTCTTACCCTTACCTAAATAGGCAAACTGACAATGCATGCCAGCAAAGGCTACGGCCGGCTTAGGATTACCCATACAGAACCACGCATCATCTATTTTATGAATACCAAGATCAAGCAGCACGCCGCCACCGGTATCTTTATTCACACCCCAGCCACCGCGAAACGGCACATTCCGCGAGCGCAGCCAATGACTTTCGGCATGGTAAACCGTGCCCAATTTGCCACCCAGTGCCATTTCACGAACTTGAAATTTTGCTGGGTCGAATCGTTGCTGACGTACAAACGCATAGGATAAGCCCGTATCAGCAACCTGTGCCGCCAATTTGCGCATCTGTGGCGCATTCGTAGTCGGTGGCTTTTCACAAATGACGTGGACACCCTGCTGGAGGCAGAAGCGCGTTGCGGCAAAATGCATATCGGTTGGCAGCGCTAAACTAACCGCCTCGCAGATACCTGAACGAATCATATCCTTATAATCATCAAAGCGCCTAATGCGTTTAAGCGCTGTTTTTACGGCCTTACTGGCCTGTTTACTGGTTTGTGCCAGCCAATCATCAAAACGTTGCTGATTTGGTTCAGCAATCGCTACGAGTTCCACTGACTTAGCTGCGAGCGCTGCAGCGGCATGACTACGGCCCATGCCAAGGCCAACAATTGCAAAACGTACGGGGCTGATTTGAGCCATCCATTTCTCCTCTTCAGCCCGCCATTCTAAACCAAGTACCCCAGCACATGCAAGCACAGATACCCCGATACATCTTTTATAAGCTGGATTATTCTTAGGTACCTGAAAGACTCACTCCATGCTCAAGCTCGAACGGCTTCATTCTGTAAACGGCGAACGCGACCTTTTGACTTGCCTCAGAGATGGCTTTCAACAGATCGCCGAGCGCTTGCAGAATAATAGACCCTGCCTCGCCATGGTCCCGCAAAAAAACAGCTTCCATGTCGGCAAGATTCATCACATGCATCCAAATCCAGAATTAATTATCAGTTGCGTTGGCCATGGCACTCTCGACTTATTTGATGGCGAGTTTAGCTTTGCACCAAACAGGCTCGTGGTGACACCGCGTGGGATTACCCATTTCGAACACGCAAAAAATAAACGAGTCACCTACGCCAATATTATTGTTGGCTGTTCTAGCAAATTTCTCACAAGCCACGTTCGCATAACACGTCCTGGACAAAAGAACAATCACATCTCCAATCGCATTAAAATTAACGACCAGCGCATGCATCGTGTTGTACGTTATCTCAACGAATCTAGTACAGCGCACGGAGATCTAGAACACCCCGCACTCCCCGTCAGCATCGGCCTTTGTTTAGCGGCGAGTGCGGTCCTACTTGAAATAATTGATGACTCTCTGGAAAACAAAAAACCAAGTGACGAAGATAAAGATCATTTGATAAATCTCGCCAGCGCCTACGTCGAAGAGCATTTCACCAACGCACAGTTACGAATTTCCGATATCGCACGCAGTCTGGGCTGCAGCGCTGATTACCTTTCGCATCGCTTTCACCAATTAAACGGCCAACACCTCAGCAGACGGATTACCGAACAACGACTCCTCTTTGCCTGTACGCTTCTTCGTGAAAGCAATCTCGGCATTGAAGAAGTGGCACGCGCATCGGGCTTTCAGGATCCGGGCTATTTTAGTCGCTGCTTTCGCAAAGCCGAAGGCCTGAGTCCACGTGCATGGCGCAAGTCGCTGAGCTAAGATCCACTCAAATAAGCGTGCAGCCCTCTTGGCCATGCTCGTCAAAGACTAGCTCAGCAAGCGCATAAGGCGGCCCGCGAAACTACGTCGGATCGTCCTCATGCTCACTGATGGATATCGCACACACAACACGCGTTCCCAGGTCCGTACAACGCCAGCGCTTAAGGCCACAGCGGAATTCACAGCGAAATTTAAAATCACTATGCCTCATCACAGCAGCCTGAGCGACAGCAAAGCGCATCAAGCAGCAGTCAGACTCAATTCATAAACGACTTATATATAACTACTTGCAAATATGCTGTCACAGTTTCTTGAATCAGTGCATTAGTGATGTAAAGTGATGTGTATGCAAACAGATACCAACGGCCCGATTTACCTGCTCGTCCAAGAGCATCTCCAAGAACTCCTCGACCAAGGTGCTCTTGAAGCCGGCTCACAAATTCCCTCTGAACGAAAACTGATGGCCCAATTTGAAACCAGCAACATGCCGGTGCGTCAAGCGATTCAGCATTTCATCGACAAGGGGCTCTTTGAACGCGTCCACGGTCGCGGCACCTTTGTGAAACAAATTGATAAGCAAAAAACAAACCGCATTGCGATGCTCTATGTCTACGACAACGCCGGCATGTGGGCCAGTCCCTTTTATACCGAGATCATGCGCGGCATTGAAGACGTCAGCAATGATCACAATAAACGCTTAATTTTACAAAGCACTGGCGATAACGACGTCTATAGCGTGTTGTGCAAACTAGAAGACGAAGTCGATGGGTTTATATTAGTCGATTTATTTCCATCGATG
>CBDUFM010000579.1:0-2907 GCA_965366325.1 uncultured bacterium | reverse complement strand
TATTCACTTGGCCATTTCTTGCACGCTTTTGTAAATGTCTGTCACGCTATCGACTTTGCCCATTCGCGCGATGTTATTCATCGCGATATAAAGCCTGAAAATATTATGCTTGGTCAATTTGGTGAAGTGCAGGTGATGGACTGGGGTTTAGCCAAGGCGCGCCATGTCGATAAAGACAGCGAATCGTTAGAGCAGGTCCGTGATGCGGTGACGGTAGAGCAGCAAAAAATAAACGCCGACGATGTCAAAGATGAGGTGGTTAAGCCGGTTGATAGTGTGCGTAATGATGAAATGACCGGTGGTATCACCATGGATGGTCAAATTTTAGGCACACTCGCTTATATGCCGCCGGAACAGGCGCGTGGTGATAATGACAAAGTCGATAAGCGTAGTGATATTTATACACTCGGCGCGATTTTGTATGAGATTTTGACCCTGCATACACCGATCGTGGGAACCAGCCACGAAGACATGATTCGTAAAATCTGTCGTAGTAATATTGTAACGCCGAGTGAGCGTACACCGGAGCGAACAATTCCAAAAGAATTAGAAGCGATAACCATGAAAGCGTTGGCGCGCGCGCCTGAACTGCGTTATCAATCTGTCTATGAATTGCGCGTCGACATTGAACTCTATATGTCAGGTCGTTCGGTGAGCGCCAAGCGTGACAGTTTTTACGAATCTTTTTCAAAATTAGTTTCGCGCAACAAGGCCGTGTCCTTAGTAGTCGTGGTGTCTTTGATTTCGATTATTTTTCTGGGTGTGTTTACGGCGAAGGAGCGACGTAAGGCCGCAGAGAGTCAAAAATCGATTGAGAAATTAGAGCAGAAGGCCAAGGATGCGAGTAAACGTGAATGGGTTGAGGTGCACCGCGAGCGCTTTGATTTTTCACGGCTTAATCAGCACTGGAGTCTGTATACTGATTGGTCCGTGCCACCAGTGCCAGTAGCTGAACATGAGTGGACGCGCTTTATCGGTATGGATCCCGATGGGATGCATATTCGTACGGCAGAAAAACAATTAACCGTTCTCTTTAAAGAGCGCATCGTTGGTGATGTTAAATTGCACTATGAGGTCACGTGGCTAGGCGGTTCCGAGGGTGGATTTCATGCTATTATTCACGGTAATGGCTGGCACGAGGGTTATGTTTTTCAAATCGGCGGCTGGGGTAATACCAAGACGCGTTTAGTGCGGGCCGATAGCGATGGGCAACGTTTTTTAGATGAATCTGATTTCACCTTGGAGTCGGGGGCCTTTTATCAAATCGAAGCAATTAAAGTAGCCAATGATTTGAGCTTGATAATTAATGGCGAGGTTATTTTGCACGCTGAAGAAGAGGCAAAGGATGTCTTGGCTGGCGGTCCATATAGCCATTGCGGCTTTATATCCGGTAATAATGCCGAAAGTGTTTATCACGATGTGAGTATTTCTAAGCTCGGTGAATCTATTCAGGTCGATATTCTTGATGTGGCTGATCGTTATATGTTGAAGGCCCAGTATCAAACGGCGCGCGATCTTTATCAGGAAGTCTTTGAGTCGATCACCAGTCGTGATCGCAAGCAGCGTGCGCGTGATGGCGTAGAACGCGCCAACGAGTATTTAAAATTAGAAAAATCATTAGATAGTTACCAAGCTGTCTTTGATGAAACGTGGAATAATTTAAATCCCAAACTGTGGATTGAGCAAAAGGCTTTGCAGCTCGATTTTCGTGGCGAAGACATCGAGGATATCGGTGCGGTACGTGGCATGTCGATACAGCGCCTGAATTTGTATGGTTGTAGCAAGGTTAAAAATATCGAGGCATTAGAGGGTAAGCCCTTGCAGTGGTTGGATATTAGCGGTACCAGTGTTATGGATATTGGGCCGCTGCGTACCACTGCCTTGACGCACCTGATGGCTAATGATTTTCAATTAAACCGTGGTTGGCAGGTTTTGAAATTTTTACCATTGATACATTTAAGCGTACGCGGTCAGAAGCTTAAGCAACTAAGCCCCTTGGTGAATAATACGACATTGGAGTATCTCGATATTAGTGGCTGTCAGGTGCATGACTTGAAGCCCTTGATGGATAAACCGCTGAAGACATTTCTTGCATCAGGTAATCCAATCGAGGACATTCAGATTTTGTCATTGTTGCCCATTAAGTCGTTACAATTAAACGATACAAAGATCAGGGATCTAGAAACGCTGCGCTTATTACCTGGCTTGCAGCAATTGGAAATAGCTGGGACGGCGATAACGGACTTGTCACCCTTGGTTCATTGTGATCTGTTTAAACTTAATATTGCAGAAACTGATATAGATAGCCTTGATGCTATTCGTACCTTATTTCTGTCAGATTTATCCATTCAGGGAACGACTATCGCTGACTTACGACCATTATCGGATATGCGTCTAAAGACTATTCGATTTACGCCATTTAACATTCAAGAGGGCATGGATGTTTTGCGTGATATGAATAGTCTCGAATTTATCGCGATTGATGATGGGCCCTTAACACCAGTCAGTGTCTTTTGGGAATTATGGGATTCACAAGAGATGGAAATCCCAGACTTTGAAATGCCGGAAGCTGTTAAGCCAGCAGAATAAGTATTGGCTAATGATTGTAGCCTGATGTCAGTCTTCGAGTTCTGATTTGCTGTTTTTTATTTCGTGTTAGGCTGTAACTGTGCAAGATTACCGTCGTGACTTTATAGCGTACTGCCGTTTAGAGCTTGGCTTATCAGCTAATACGATTGAGAGCTACAGCCGCGAAATAGATAAGGCCTATCGCATCGCAGGTCAATTGAAGTTAGAACTCAATGATTTGCATGCTGATGATGTGGCTGGGATGCTGGCTTATTTGCGTAAGGATGAAGCCCATGCGCCAGCCAGTCTCGCGCATTTTTTAGTCGTCCTGCGTATGTA
>CBDUFM010000578.1:0-2911 GCA_965366325.1 uncultured bacterium | reverse complement strand
CCACGCTGCTAGACCAGCAGCCGACAGGGGAATTTTAGGATCTATACCGGCAATATTTACAACGCCATCAAGTGCATCTGCACAGACTTCGCGCATACACGCCTCTAAGGCCTGTGCATCTGATAAATCACAAATGAAATGCTGATAATCACCTGAAAAGTCGCTTACTTCATTTGCAACGCCTAGCACCTGCGCACCCTGATTCAGCAAAGCCTGCGCAACGGCCTGACCGATACCCTGTGAGGTACCGGTAACGAGAAAACGCTTTCCAGCTAAGTCTGGATAAACAATGTCTGGCAATAATCTCGTATCAGCAACGCTCATTTCTTTCCTTCGCGTTTGTGCCAATCATTATTAAATAATGGTAAATAATTACCAGATTGATAAGGATGCTTTGCTATTTCTTCTAAATTGAGGTCCACACCCAGACCCGGCGCTGTTGGAATTTCTAAACATCCATCCGTTGGGTCAAATTTTGGCTGCCACGTGGTTAAATCTTTTTCCCACTCCACATTATAATGATCAAAGTATTCTTGGATTAAATAATTCGAACAAGACGCCGCTAAATGCAGACAGGCCACCGTGCTAATTGGCCCCTGTGCATTATGCGGCGCAACCACACCACTAAATGACTCGACCATGGCACAGACATGTCGTGCCACACTAATGCCACCCAGCGCCATGATTTCCGGCTGATAGACGGCAACAGCACCGTGTGCGCATAAGGTGGCAAAGGCTTCTTTACTGACCAATGACTCACCTGATGAAATCGGCACCGGCACTTGTTGAGCAACCGTAATCGTATCTTCGATACGCTGTGGAGGGCATGGCTCTTCAAACCACGAGATATTTGACGCTGATAAGCGATGTGCAATTTTAACCGCTTGCCCAACAGCAAAGCGACAATGCCCTTCAATCATTAATTCAACCGATGGCCCAACCGCTGCACGTACCGCGCGCACAATATCAATTGCTATATTTTCTTCGATCAAGGATGTATGCAGATGCGCTTCGCCAAAAGGATCAAATTTCAAAGCAGTATAACCATCCGCGACCGTTGCCTGCGCAGCCGCAGCAAAAGCCTCTGGCGTCCGCTCACAGCGATACCAGCCATTGGCATAACACCGTATCTTACTACGTACTTGTCCGCCTAATAACTGCCACACGGGTACACCAAGTGATTTACCTGTAATATCCAGGCACGCCATTTCAATCGCTGCACAGGCTGCGCTTTGCGCCATACCAGCGTCATTATAATAATCACGTTTCATCGTTAGTACTAAATGCTCAATTTGACGTGGGTCCTGACCGACTACCAAATGCGATAAGTCTTCAACCGCAGCGGCAGTGGTTTTTGTGAAACCATTTATCGTCCCTTCGCCAACACCGTGAATACCTTCATCGGTGCGCACAACAACAAACAACCAATTCTTCCATGGATTGCCTGCTATATGTGTTTCTATGCCTGTGATTTTCATCTCTGACTTCCTTTAAAACTTTCTATATCGCGACTTAATGCTTGGTTCATAATATATTCTGATGAATCCATGTGCGCAGACAGTGCTCGCTGAGCTGCTGCTGCGTCTTGCCCCACAATCGCCTCTAAAATTTGAATATGTTCGCGCACGCCGCGATGCATACCTTCACGGCCTATTTCATCATCCGCCAACTGCACATGGATTAACAAATCAATCATCGAGCGCAGGTCTTCGATGAATCGATTTGCGCACGCTGCAAACAATAATTGGTGAAATGCACGATCCAATTGACGAAAGGTATCCATACGCCAACGCTTAGCTTCAGAAAATTGCTGATGGCGTTTTAATAAATCCTGACTTTTATCTATCTGCTCTGCGCCAAGGTCCGCACATAAACGCGCTAAGGCATGCCCCTCCACCAAGCGTCGGATTTCCCACAATTCAGCGATCGTTTCCTGATTAAAAGAAATCATGCGCCATGAACGGCGTGGATCTTTTTCAATTAAGCGCCGCGCCTCATAACGCGCAAGGACCTCACGCACAGTTGGCGTCGTTACGCCTGCTGCTTCTGCAATTTCAACTTCGGTAAAACGTTGCCCCGGTAACAAGCGTCGCTCGGCAATCGCTTGTAAAATCCATTGCTCACACTGCTCAGCTTTAGAGAGCGACTCTTCACCATCAATCACAAAAGTATCTGCCCGCTGCGGTACACGCACAATCCGTGTTGTACGTCCCAGACGCTCCAAGACACCACATGCGCATAACCACGACAAAGCTTCTCTCAGTGGCGTCCTGCTAAGATCTAAGCGTGCACAGAGACTTGCTTCACTACCAATAGCTGTGTTCAAGCCATGTGCATCGATCAATTCAGTCGCCAGCTCACAGAGCTGGTTAACGCAGGTTCGCACTAAGGGGCTTGCTGGAGCATCTGGTTGAGAAGTAAGATTTGGGCTGGACATGTTTGGTATATTATATATGAAATACCAAAGGCAAGGCAAACTCATTGGAGCAACACATGCGCATCGCACGATTCGGACCGCTTGGACACGAAAAAACCTGCATTGTCACTGAAGATGGCAAACGATTAGATTGCTCTGCGCATATAACAGAATGGGCTCCTGAGCAACTTGCTGATCTAGATGCGCTAGCGCTACCATTAGCTGAGCTCCCACGCGTTGACGAATCAGCACGCTGGGCCGCACCGATCCCGCGACCAGGTAAAATAATCTGTATTGGCCTCAACTACGCAGACCACGCCGAAGAATCCGGTATGCCGATACCAGAAGAAGGCGATCGCCATCGTTACGATAACAGCGACGGCAAATCCCAGCGATCCGATCAGCATCCATTTGACGAAGCGGTTACCCATGCAAAGGCCTCTCGTGTGTATCGGGCAGCTGCTTTTTTTGACGGCTGTAGGGCTTTAGTTGGCC
>CBDUFM010000577.1:0-2912 GCA_965366325.1 uncultured bacterium | reverse complement strand
TGGGCTGGCTATGTAAAATACGCAAGCCAGCACCCTGGGCATACCATTGACCAGCGATAGCTGGAACCAGATAGGTGCCCATCGATGCCATCGGAATTTCGCCCGCTTCGGTTTTTAGGACAGCGGCTTCGCCAATATTCATCACGATGGAGCAACGACCGTTGCCACCGCCCTGGATACTGTCGCCCCGTAATTCCTCGACCGTAAAATACGGACAATCTGCGAGCACACGGCGTTCGACACCTTCGATTTCGACGGGATCAACATCAACAGGGCCTGCGTCGGCAGCGTCAAAATTAATTGTTTGCAGGGATTGCTCAACATGTAATTCACGTGGTTGGCCGTCTAAACCAAGACGTCCCCAATCATAAACACGAAAAGTACAATCGCAGCTTTGCTGTACCTCAAATAATAAACAGCCGCGTCCAAGCGCGTGCAATGTCCGCGCAGGCATAAAGAAAAAATCAGCATCTTTGGTAACAAAACGATTAAGCGTGTCTTCGACCGTACCGGCTTCAATCGCCTGGGCAAAACTGTCCTTGGTCACCGCAGGTTTACAGCCCTGAAATAATTCGCCACCATCACCAAGCATATACCAACACTCAGTTTTCCCACGTTCAGCCACTTGTAAGGACTGCGCTAATTCATCATCCGGATGTACTTGAACTGACAAACGATCATTGGCATCAATAATTTTGACCATTAATGGAAATTCTTCACCGAGGAAGAATTCACCGACCAATTCACGTGGGTGATCCTTAACCAAATCGCGCAAAGTCTGGCCACTTAATTCACCCGCAGCCACAACTGACATACCGCGGTCCTGATCGGCCAACTCCCATGATTCACCAATTGGCCCTTCCGGCATGTCGGTACGCCAATTTTCTAAACGACGACCACCCCACACAATATTTTGATAAACAGGTTTGAACGCTAAAGGTTTTAATAAAGCATCATGCATAGATCTTATCTCGATTATATATTTTATTCAATTGCTGGTGGCAAGGCCTGAATACAGGCTTGCACCAAACCTGGTAAAGTCGATTCGCTGGCAACCACGGTGACCGGCACCTGCAAGGAACGCATCGTTTCAGCCGTACGCTCGCCAATGGCAATAAATTCACAACCATGCTCAATTAAAAAAGCCAAACCTTCTGCAGAGACCTGTTCTAAAAAGCGTTGCACGGTAACCGAACTAGCAAAGGTGACAGCATCCAAGCCCAAGCTACGCACGTCCAAACTATTAGCGACCGTCACGCTACTATACGCTTCAACCGTCCGCACCTGATAACCAGCCGCGCTTAATGCCTCAGCCAAAACAGGGCGCGCATTTTGAGCCTGTGGTAATAAAATTTTACCGGGTTCGCGCTCCGCCAAACGTTCAGCCAAATGCTCCGAATCATAGCTCTGCGGCACGCAATCAGCGCGCAAACCAAATTCCTCTAAGCAGCGAGCTGTTGCCGGACCTACCGCTGCAATCTTACAATGGGCAAGCATGCGCACATCCTTACCACGCGCAAATAAACGTTGAAAGAAATAACGCACCCCATTTTGCGAGGTAAATGCAATCCACTGCATATCGGGCAAGGACTCAATAGCTGCATCCAATGCCGGGAGATTACTCGTTTCTTCGATGCGCATACTCGCATGTGCATGGACACTTGCCCCTGCCTGTCGCAGTAATTTCGCCAAAGTCCCTTGCTGCTGCGCAGAGCGAGTCACTAAAATGCGTTTGCCAAACAAGGGGCGCTGATCATACCATGACATGTCTTCACGGCAGTTAACCACTTCGCCAACGACAATGATACTCGGAGAACCAATGTCTTTTTCGCGCATACGCTCCGGCAAATCTGCCAAGGTACCAATCACAACTCGTTGTTTTTCGTAGGTGCCCCACTGAATAACCGCTGCTGCTGTATCCGCAGGCTTACCGTGCTTAATTAATTGCTCACTGATCTCGGGAAACGCCTTCACCCCCATGTAACAGACAATCGTCCCGACGCTGGCAAGCGCTGCCCAATCATGTGACGACGAATCTTTACCGGCCTTTTCACGTCCAGTTAAAAACACCGCACTCGAACTACAGTCACGATGCGTAACCGGAATTCCAGCATAACAAGGCACAGCCAAACCACTGGTGACCCCAGGGACTATTTCGAAATAGATACCAGCATGCTTGAGCACGCTCGCCTCTTCGCCACCACGCCCAAACAACAGCGGGTCCCCACCCTTTAAGCGGACGATGCGCAGGTGCCGCTTAGCTGCGGCAACAATAATAGCATTAATTTCATCTTGGGTCTTATGTGGCTGGCCACTAATTTTCCCAACATAGAGACGCTCAGCCTGTGTCGGCACGAGATCTAGTAATTCAGGATTAGCCAAGTAATCATAAATCACACAATCACAAGTCTGCAGCAATTCGTGACCACGAACGGTAATTAAACCTAAATCACCGGGGCCAGCTCCAACCAAATATACCCGCGCCGCATCTTTTTCAAACATCGTACTCAATCGTTGTTAACCATTAGTGTTTATGAATTGTTTCGTAGCTTAAAAATCACCGTGACACTGCTTATACACTAAGCCAGACCCACAGGGACAGGGGTCTTCAGGCTTAGGTTTTTCTGCCGCATTATCTGGACCCGCTAATGGCGGACGTGCCTGTGGCGGTGGCGCCACTGGACGCTGCGCTGGTGTTGGGCGTTGCGCAAATCCACCTGCTTGCATTTCTGCTTCACGGGCTTCTGGCGGGCGCGTATCTACCTGAATTCGAAAAAACATACGCAAGGTATCACGGTTTATCTTGGCAACAGTAGTCAAGAATAGGCGGAAGCCCTCTTCTTTAAATCTCAGACGCGGATCTTTTTGACCATACGACTCCAGACCAATACCCTGTTTTAAATAATCCATCG
>CBDUFM010000576.1:0-2915 GCA_965366325.1 uncultured bacterium | reverse complement strand
TACGGTGTTCGTACAGCGCCAGCAACTGACCGAGTGTGTGCGCATTTAATTCTTCGAGCATCAAGACATTTGATGGGCGATTGCCAGGGAATTCTTTGTGCGGAATTAAATCATCCGGCACACCGTCAGCTTTGCACTCATCGGCAGTTTTACCGAAGGCGAGTGCATCAGGTTGCGCAAAGAAATTTGCCATCAACTCGTCGTGATTGCTAATCGGATGACCGGCAACTTTACGCGCTTGCTGTGAATGCTTAAAGCCAATGAAATCTGCTGGCACAACCTGACCTTGGTGCATTAATTGGTAGAAACTGTGCTGACCATTAGTACCTGGCTCACCAAAGTTGACTTCACCTGCATCAAAGCCAAGTGGCTTACCATCAACATCAACGCCCTTGCCATTTGATTCCATATCTACTTGTTGAATATGTGGCGCAAATTTACACAAGGCTTGGCAATAGGGCAGCAAGGCTCGCGTGCCGCGACCCATAAAGGAACTATTCCATACACCTAGCAAACCCAATAAAATCGGTAGATTTTTAGTCATCGGCACCTGTAAGAAATGCTGATCCATGGTATTAGCACCGGCAAGGAAACCCTTCATCACATTAAAACCAAAATGCAAGGCGAGTGGCAACATGCCAACTGCAGACCACACGCTGTAACGGCCGCCTACCCAATCCCAAAAACCAAAGGTGTTTTTCGGATCAATACCAAACGCTTCGACCGCTTTTAAATTGGTGCTCACTGCGATCATGTGCTTAGCCACCGCTTCATCGCCCAGCTTTTTCTTCAACCAAGCACGAACTGTCTTGGCATTCAACATGGTTTCTGAAGTGGTAAATGTTTTTGAAATGATAATAACCAGCGTTTCTTCAGCGTTACAGCCTTCGAGCGCGCGCGTCACATCGATCGGGTCCACATTAGCCAAGAAGCGCAGCTTACGGCCCTTTGCCTCTTTGGCGGCTTTCTTGTCTGTACGCAGAGCTTCATAAACAAATTCGGGGCCGAGGTAGCTCCCACCAATACCAATCGCAATAACATTTTTAAGTGGTTTACCGGTGACACCCAATTCTTTGCCAGCGCGAACTTTATTACTAAAATGACGAATGTCTGCAAGGACGCGGTGCACGTCGGGAATGACGTCTTTGCCATCTACCTCAATGCTTGCTGAGATGGGCGCACGCAACGCGACATGCAAGACTGCACGGTCCTCTGTTGAATTAATTTTTTCACCACTGTACATGGCTTTTATTTTATCGTGCACCTTGGCTTCGTTGGCTAAATCAAATAATAATTTAATAGTTTCCGCATTGGCATTCTGGCGGCTATAATCCAAGGCTATATTATCAAATTCAGCCCACATGTTGCGGCAACGTTCGGCATCCAACATCTGCTCACGCAGGTGTTGCTGTGACATCTCTTTTGCGTGCTGTTTTAATTGCTTCCAACTTGCCGACTGTGTAATGCTCATCGCTGCTCCAGATAACCTTTTTATGAGACCGAAACGCTAGCGCAGACTGAGCCTCCATCAAGCGGCATGCACAGCAGCGCTGTTAGTGGTGACACGTATCCATAAAGATCAGTCACCAGTCATCCAGGCACTAACTACACGAAAAATACTGGGAGCATCAAAGCGGCGATCTCGGAGCCCCATAAGAGCGTCACCACCGCACCTGCCGCTAAGTACGGGCCAAAGGGCAGCTCTACTTGCTTGTTCAATAAATGACCGGGCACACCAATCAAGGTGCCGATCAAAGCCGCGCAAAAGAAAACTTCAATCACACCAATGGGACCGACAAAGGCACCAATCGGCGCCAAGAATTTCACATCGCCATAACCCATAGCCCCTTTGCGAAACAGCAGGGATCCAAAAATACCAACAAAATAGGGTAAGGCCCAGCCCATCAAGCAACCCAGCAACACATCCATCAAGGACCAACGGAAAATATGCATATATAAATTCTTTTCCGTCGGCCTACCCAGCGTCACCTCTAAAATCAGCAAGAGTCCTAGGTAACCGATGATCGTTGCTAAAAAGACCCATAATCCGGCATTGTAGGCACGCTGGTCCTCACCCTGCCAACGCTGCACTTGAGGCACCTGCGTTGTATACACCCATTTTGCAATTGGCAGACAACACACAAACAGCAGTAGTGTTGCCACAATCAGCCCGTAATAAGCCCCAGTGGATGCAAAATGTCGTTCAATGGCAAAGGCGATATTAGGTACCTGTTCACCACCGATGCGCAAATTTATACCCGCTCCCAAAGGCACCAAACACGCCAAAAACGGCGCCACACATTGGAACCCCTTGGTCAGCTCATCGGGAATAATACGGTGATCAATATCAATGACTGCTGAAACAAAAATATAATACAACAAACATAAAATTGCTGCTGCAAATCCGATCTGACCCGGCAGACCATTAAAATATTGTGGCTCTGCAGTAGCCAACATCAAAAAACTTAAATTGCCATTTTCGGCCTGTAATTGACCAATACACCACCACACAGCGACCGCAGTTAACAGACCAACCGCAAGTTCCATCAGTAAATAACGCGGACTAAAACCGCTCCCACACCAACGGCAGCGACCACGCAAGAGCAGATAACTCAAAATAGGGATATTATCATACCACTGCACATGGGTTCCGCAGCTGTAGCAGCGACTACCCGGTGTCACCACGCTCTCATTGCGTGGCAAACGATGAATACACACATTTAAAAAGGAACCGATAAAGGTACCGAAGAAAAATGCGATTACTAAGATCACAGTCCACTCAAGGAACATAGCTTCGCTCGTGGCACTGAATGAACAGGCGTTTTCCAAGTGATCGTTGTCGTTGTCGCTGTAGCACGTCTAGGTTGTCGCACAGAGATCACAGAGGTCAATCAGCTGAGCCTAGACCCCTGCCG
>CBDUFM010000575.1:0-2921 GCA_965366325.1 uncultured bacterium | reverse complement strand
CGCTTCAATGAAATCATGCTTATGCGCACGCACATCATTATGACCAACCTTGGCATCACTAACGCTTATTGGGATGGCTGGATCATAAAAATGCGTGCTCGCACTTAAAAAACGCGACTCTTGATCAGCCATGCAAGGCCGCCACGTCACAGTCACTCAAATCTGCAACGATACGATCAGCCATGCTTAGATCTTGCAGTGGGGCATCGGCACGTTGCAGTGCAATACAATACATGCCCGCTGCCTTCGCCGCACGGACGCCAGCATTACTATCTTCAAACACTACACAGTGTGCAGGATCAACCGCGAATTGTTCCGCAGCCATTTGAAAGCAACGCGGATTCGGTTTGCCGTCTGGGTAATCCTCTGCACCAATATAAAAACGCAGTTTATCACTAACACCCATAAGACCCGCAAAATGTTGAATGTGTTGCCGCGAAGATCCCGAGACGATACAGCAGGGCCAGCGCTCGGCACACTGTTTGAGCAACTGCACCGACGCATCGATAAGCACCTGCTCCGTTTCTAAGAGAGCGTCATAAATTTCATCAATAGCCAGACTCAACGCGGCATTACTTAATGCCAGATCAGGAAAGATTGCCTTAATTTCACGGATGATATTTTCTCGCGAACGACCATAGACAATCTGTACTAATTGCTCGTCGGATAATTGCTGCGCATGCGTCGCAAGTGTTTCTTGCAAGGCACGTACAAATAACAGCTCACTATCTACCAGCGTGCCGTCTAAATCGAAAATTATCGCCTGAATCATAATGAATACGCTACGCAGGAGCACTCGCAATCAATTGCTAAGTGCAAGCTGCACATTGATTTAGCGGCACTCCGCTAGCCAGACTCACGGTCATCCCTTCTCTTGATGAACGTTTGCTGCTTTGTGGCGTTTATCAGGGCACGTGCTTGGACTAAACACGTGCTGTTACAGCAATAAGTAATCTCAGACAAAGCGATTCCCTCTCAGGATTCTCTTTGAAAACTGTTGCTGCTTAGCAACAAGCACCCATCACCCCTGACGACACAACGCCTACGTGAATCTCTTCATTGCCCGTTTTGTATATCTCCTACTCGCCGCTTCCATCTATGTCGTGAGCATACTTGCCCTCTATTTTCTGTTCACCCAAACAGATCGCTATTTGATCTGGTGGTCGGTTTTGCTCAGCGGCCCCATATTCATGTCCTGTCTGTTGGCTTTTTCGCTGCTAATTACATGGCTTGGAGAATGGGGTGAAGAGAGCCATGCTTCCGCCCTTCGTCGCTATTCGCATTGGTACTACCGCAGCTGTGAGCTTGTGCATCTCGAATATTTTATTGGCTACATGTGCGCATGGTTATCGCACCTACATTTTGTAACTGGTTGTGTTGCCGGAATTGTTTCGTTTATTGCCTATCTTGCTGATGTACGCGGTCCCTTTTTAAATATTGCCGGTCTCATGCTATTATATGTTAGCATTATTGTCATCTTCTCAGTGCTACGGCGTAATTGCGCACCGCAATCCGGATTAGATTATTAAAAAATAAGCCTTGGCATGACTGCCAAGGCTTACGCTGTTTCATCCCCCAAACAGCTAGCTACCGACTGTACTCATTTATTCATTATCATCGTGCTGTTTTAATACCGTATAATGAGCAGCCGTTCCGTTATGCAGCAACAACGTTGCACGACCCTTGTCGTCTAAGGCAGCTTTCATTTTGGCATGAAAGTCTTTGACCGTATGTACATCTTGATGTTGGACTGACAAGACTACTTGGCCAACACGGATTCCTGCACGCGCTGCACTTGAATTGGCTTCAATCTTTTTAATCACGACACCATGATCTACACCCATCGATTCAGCGACATCTTTATCCAGCTGCGCTACTTCGATTCCAAGCACTTCTTGACTTTGTTTCTGCTGCGCAAGCGCCTCTGGCTGCTCACGCTTACCGATTATGACAGCGACACTAACTTCTTTGCCACTGCGCATGACCTGCATCTCAATTTTTTCGCCAGGGCGCACCATCGCCACTCGACGGCGAAATTCCTGCATGGCCTTGACTGGTGTTCCATTAAATGAGATCACCACATCGCCCTGTTGCAAACCAGCTTGGTCGGCAGGCGAATCAGGCATTACATTTGAGATCAGGGCGCCTTGTTTTGAATCGAGGCCAAAGTCTTCGGCGAGCTCTTTATCTAAATCCTGAATAACGACGCCCAAGAATCCACGCTCCACACTACCGGAACTTTTTAGTTGTTGGTAAATTGGCTTCACCATGTCCACTGGTATAGCAAAGCCGATGCCCATACTGCCGCCACTGCGTGAGTAAATTGCTGAATTAATACCAACAACTTCACCATCTAAATTCACTAATGGCCCGCCAGAATTTCCTGGGTTAATCGCAGCATCAGTCTGAATAAAGTTCTCATAATCAACGATGCCAACACTATCGCGACCAAGTGCGCTCACAATACCAGCGGTTACGCTACGATTAAACCCAAATGGACTGCCGAGGGCTAAAACCCATTCACCGATTTGAATATCTTTAGAACTGCCAAATTTCAAATGCGTAAAATTGGAACCATTAACCCGAATCAGCGCTATGTCTGATTGCGGATCGGTGCCAACCAAACTTGCTTCCCATTCCTGCTCATCGTCGGTACGCACAGTTATGCGATTCGCGTCCTCGATCACATGGTTATTAGTTAATATGTAACCATCAGCACTAACGAAGAAGCCACTGCCCTGCCCTTGCTGAACGTGGTCTTTAGGTGGTGCTTGCTGACCAAAGCGGCGCTTAAACAACTCTTCAAATAAATCGCCCTGTAACTGTGGTGGGCGCATAGCCACCTGACTAACCTTTTTCTCCACCTGAATATTAACCACCGCTGGGCCCACAGCTTTAATGATGCTTGCAAAGGCCTTGCC
>CBDUFM010000574.1:0-2923 GCA_965366325.1 uncultured bacterium | reverse complement strand
TCGGCAAAGGCACCGCTTTTAAAATGTGCATCCATCGGGCCCCAGCCAATACGCATAGGAAACGCTTCAAGGGCTGGGTAATGCTGATCGAGCAGGAGTGCATTGCTGTTGCTGCTATTGTGACCATTTACCGAAAAAGACATAAAATATCCTCAATACTCCATAGAAGGTTAGTTATGTAGGACTAGAATGACAAGTCTAAACTGAGCTTCTTAGGAGTGATAAAGCTATGGCACTGCGACAACGCATTTTGATTTTGTACCTTACCACAAGCTGCTTAGCGAGCGAGACCTGTGCCTGGTCGGAATATGATGGGACGGGGCTGTATCCGTATACAGGCGATAGCCCAGATGAACCGCCGTACTGGAATGTGCTGGAGGCCATGCGTGATGGTTGGCGAGTGGTGAAGTTTTGCAGCGAACAAATGGCGAGTGCAGATAATGCCTACCGCACGGGTCCTTTGCCGTTTGAATTTATTTTAGAGAAAATGGAAGAGGTGTCACCATGAGTCAATTATTAAACAGCATGCAGGTGGCTCAATTTGTCGACGAAGGGTTTTTGATTTTTGAAGGCGTGGTTCCTGAAGATCTATGCGCAGCGGCAATCGCCGAAACACGGGCAGCAGTGAACGAAGATAGCTATGTGGATATTAAACAGCAGGCACATCATTTTAATTGGGACGACGCCTTGCAGGGGAGTGTTTATAAGCAGATAATTGAAATGCCCATCGTTCAGGGCGCCATTCAAAGTTTAGTTGGTACAAAACCACTCTTTGATCATTTCCGCATTCATCGAACACTGCCGACGGAAGTGAAGGGTGTGGAAAGTTTTCTGCAAATGCACCAAGACTGTATGTTAGATATGCGACCATTTAGTTTTGATATTAATGTCAGCATTTATCCACAAGCAGTCAGCAAAGACATGGGCGGCACGCTTTTACTGCCAGGCAGCCAATATCGCAAAGTCCATAATGCGAATATTCATCGCTATCAACATGTGCGCGGCAGTAAACAATTAGTCTGTGAGGCGGGAACCGTAGTGATCTGGCATGGCAATCTGTGGCACTCTGGCCGCCCAAATCGCAGCGACAGCGATCGGATCATGTTTTTAGCCCGCTTTAATCCCTTGCAGGCGCAGCAAAAATTATGGGATATGTCCGACCTCGACCAAGAGGCCGTCGCCCAATTAATGCTACGCGGTCATCCATGGATCGGTGGCGAGCATCCCGTGGAATGGCTGAACCGCATTCGCCAATGGCGCTACATGAGCGGCGATAATAATTTCGATTTTATGGGCTACGGCAAACGCATCTGTTATGCCTATGAACAAGACCAGGTGGAGGAGGCGTATGCGCGTTCGGTGTTGATGGCGATGCCGTGTTGAGATCTCACGGGAATGAGAAGGGCGCTGGTGTTGATACTACATGGGCGTGTCATTATTTAATTAAGGGCGCTGGTGTTGATACTACATGGGCGTGTCATTATTTAATTTAAATGTGTAAAGTTAATAGGGTCAATAATGATGCGCAATTAATTTACAGGTATGTGTGTTCATATATCCTGCCTAGCTACGCAGTGGGGAGGACTGTCGGGTGCCTTGTGTGAGCCTGGGGCCGCGTCCGTCCCCGGGCGCATGAGCCAAAGCAGCTAGGTATGGCGCATGACAGTTAGGGCAGATTTATCCTGCGGTATTTAACTGTAATTGATCAGCAGGGCTGGGCAGGCCAACGCCAATGCGACCAATAACATGAGTATAAATCATGGTTGTTTCGACATCTTTATGTCCGAGTAATTCCTGAACCGTGCGTATGTCATTGCCGCTTTGTAGGAGGTGGGTGGCGAAGCTATGGCGAAAAGTGTGAGCGGTGACGCGCTTTGTTATTTCCGCAGCTTTAGCTGCTGTGCGAATTATTTTACCGAGATGCGAGGCATGACGGTGGTGGCGTAGGTGCTCCATGCCACCCTGTGGGTCAGTGGCTAAATGTTGCGCGGGAAAGACGTACTGCCATGGAAATGACTTTGACCCATTGCCAAGCTTCTTGCGTAATGTTGCGTGCATGGACGCACCATTCCACTGAGGATTTTTGCAGTCTTTTTGCCAGAGTGATTTTACACGATCAAGTTGCTCGGACATGAATGTGAGAGCGGATGTAGGGAGTGGCACACTGCGGTCATTTCCTCCCTTACCATTGATGACGGCCATGCGCCCATGGTCGATGTCGATATCCTTTACACGTAGATGTAGGCATTCGGCCATGCGTAGCCCAGCGCCGTATAATAATAAAACCGGTAAAACATTTTGTGGTCGTTCAATTTTAGCGAGCAGTGATTCTATTTCTCTGATGGATAAGACGACCGGTAGATTTTGTTTGCGTTTCGCGTGTGTGTAATCAACGCGCGGTAACTGTCGATCATAAACGGCTTTCCATGCACAGGCAAAGGAGTTTAAGTAAATGCGTTGTGTATTGGGAGAAACGTTTGCCACTGATGCGAGATGGCAGAGATAGCGTTCGACATCTAGCTCATTGGGTTCAGCGGATTTACTAAAACGACATAAGGAACGCCAGCAGCGAAGGTAGGTCCGCTCAGTCGCAAGCGAATGTTGTTTTGTACGGCAATAAATGACAAGGAGTCGCTCTGATGCATCATCAGGCAATGTGGCTTTGTTGACTTCAGCTATCTGTTCGCTGCGCCAGAGCCCAGGGGGTAGTGGATGGCCTGCGGAAAGGTAGAGTGCCTCAATGGCGGTACGCATTTGATCAAGCTGCCAGTTATCTTTGCCGTGCTGCCGCTTCAGGTATGCTTGCGTTGCTTCAGGCTCAAAGCACTGTGGAAACGGGTAAAAAGATAGGTAATGGTCTAGGTGACGCATGTGCCAATCTAGTTTGTCTCTATGTAAAATACGTTGAGAAAGTATCTTACGT
>CBDUFM010000573.1:0-2927 GCA_965366325.1 uncultured bacterium | reverse complement strand
TGGTTCAACGTTGGCTGCCCTGCTGCTTATTCTCCATGACGTGCGCAATGGCTCTTTTTCTGGTGCCGATACACATCTGTATGCGATTGCTGCAGTGAGTCTTTTCCATGCGATACTGTGGAGCCTGCTGCGTGGTTATTACGGTGCGCTAGCCTTATTGCTCGGTCTCTGCCCCGGCGCCGCATTGCTGATTCTGCATAGCATGCAGGACGGTCAATTTTCCCTGCACTTCTTCGACGACACAGCGCTACCAGCTCCGGTCACTTTGGTTTTGTTTGGCTTACTGTGGATGGTGAGTGCGCGTATTTGTCAAACCCTGCTCCGCTGGTTAATTAATCCCACAACAGGACAGAGCCGCCAGTATAACCTCAGTGCAAGTATTATATGTATCGCAGTGCTCTGTTCGGCCCTATGCGCCTTACTCTTTTTAGGCTTTGATCAACAGCTTGTGATTGATACGAGCCCGCAAGTGCGCACACTCATACATCCATGACCTATCAACTCATTTGCATTAAAGGCACAGCCATCCCCGGAGCGATCCCACTGCAGGGCTCGCTTGACATTGGTCGCGATCCACACTGCGATGTGCGCCTCGCCGATGAATCATGCAGCCGCTTTCACGCGCAAATACAATGCACAGAACAACACATCCGTTTATCAGATAATAAATCCAGCAATGGCACCTACGTTGACGGCCAAGCAATTGATAGCGTTGACCTTGTGCACAATAGTGAATTTCGTTGTGGCTCGTGCACCTTTATTGTCATTAATAACCAAGCCCAATCGCATGAGACACGCATTATTTCTGACGCCGGCAGCAGCGTCGCCCTCAGCCACCGTGTGGATACACAGGTTTGGAACCAAGGCGATGACCCCAAACAACTCGCCCTTATTCATTATGTCTGTCGCGAATTAGCCAGCACCGATCAAGCACAACGTGCGCAGGTTTTATTACAAGCGATTTGTCAAATTTGTCATGCCGACCAAGCCGCAGTCCTCGCCCGTGGCGCTCTCTTACACGGCAATATGAGTGAACGATTGTGCCTACGTCTCGCTGGCGGCAACGATGCGCGTTTGTTTATTCTAGGTAAAGATTTGCACGGTCAGACTATTGCTGATGAAGCCATTGGCAGCGCCTGTTGCATCCCGCTCGGCGACGAGGCATTTATTTTAATCGCACGCTCCATCGAAAAAGATCCATTTACTCATAATCATTTACAGATCGTTGCACAACTAGCCGCCGAAGCACAAATATATTTCCCCGCCACCGATGACCAATTAGAACAACGCATCATTGGCAGCAGCGCATTAATGCAGGATTTACGCAAGCGCATTAAACGCCTCGCACACAGTGACAGCACTATTCTAGTCACTGGCCCAAGCGGCACCGGCAAGGAACTCGTCGCACAAAGCTTGCATCAATTATCTGGGCGGCACCTAAGCCCCTTTATCGCGGTTAACTGTGGCGCGATCGCCGACAATTTATTTGAAGCCGAATTATTTGGCCACGAAAAAGGCGCTTTTACTGGCGCTGAACGCCAACGCATTGGCCGCATTCAGGCCGCCGACGGTGGCACCCTTTTTCTTGATGAGATCGGCGAGCTCTCTTTAGACATGCAGGTAAAGTTACTGCGCGTCTTACAAGAAAAAAAGCTAACACCAATCGGCTCAAATACCGAACATGCAATCAATGTCCGCGTTGTTGCCGCAACCAATCGCGACCTGCACGCCGAGGTTGCTGCTGGGCGTTTTCGCGAGGATTTATTTTATCGCCTTGATGTGCTACGCCTGCGCACACCAGCTCTACAAGAACATCCTGATGATATTCCTGAATTGGCGCAATCTCTGCTGGAACGCTTTGCCAACGAACAAAGCCGCCCCTGCCCTGTTTTTGATCAAGCTGCCATGCAACGCCTGCAAGGCGGCAGTTGGCCAGGCAACGTACGCCAATTAGAAAACATTATTCAACGCGCCTTAGTCCTTGCTGATACGCAGATTCATGCGGATGACTTAGAGCTTGAAGCGCGTAATCCCAATAAAGCCAGCGCAGAAGCCACGACCCATAAATTCCTCAGCCTCGCTGAACTCGAGGCCCAGCATATTCAAGCGGCCCTACTCCGCTGTAAGGGCAACAAAAGCGAAGCCGCACGCCTACTCGGCATCAGCCGCCCGACTATCCATAAGAAAATTGGTGATTACGGCCTCGATTAGACCGACTGTAGCCTAATCACTGAGGTTTACTGTAATTGGCGAGGCTCTACAACGTCTCCCCTACAGAGGATCGCATATGCACTACCTGAATCATCTCCTTATTATTGCACTCTTAGCTGTTAGCTCCATGGCTTGGTCGATGGATGACACCGAACGCGAGGCCGCCCGTAGTGAACTGCAAACTGTCGCCCAGGAACTCGATCGTTTTTCACGCGCCTTTAATTTAATTCACAAGGTTGTCGGCCCCAGTGTTGTCAGCGTACAAATTCAACGCCAATACGTACAGACCAATGGTTTTATCCAACAAAGCCGTGAAGTTAAATTAGGTGAAGGCTCCGGATTCGTATTTGCCAGTGATGATGACTTCTCCTATATTATCACCAATGCCCATGTGGTGCTACAAACTAATGGTCAACAAAATTTTATTAAACGCGCAGGGCGCCCAGTGCCCCATGATAATATTCGCATCGAAGCACATGACGGCCATTTTTTTCAAGCCGAATATATCGGTGGCGACACTAAAACCGATATTGCAGTATTGCGGATTAACGAAGCGCGCCTCCCACCCATTCAATGGGCTGATTCAGACAAAGTGAAAGTAGGCGAATGGGTCGTTGCCCTCGGCTATCCACTTGGCGTCGGATACTCAGCCAGTGCAGGCATCATCTCTGCAACCGCGCGTGATACCGGTGTCTACCAACGTGAGCGTGGCTTTG
>CBDUFM010000572.1:0-2937 GCA_965366325.1 uncultured bacterium | reverse complement strand
CCGACCATGGTCGAAGCAATGGTAATTTGATTACACATTTTACAGTGCTGACCGCTGCCTGCCGGACCCTGATAAACAATGTTTTTGCCCATAATTTCAAAGAGCGGCATAATATTATCATAGCATGCGCGATCTCCGCCAACCATGATCGAGAGTCGTGCTTCGCGTGCGCCAAGATCGCCGCCGGAAACAGGAGCGTCAAGGGCAGTGCCGCCAGCAGTTTTTGTTTCCTCTGCAATGCGTTTTGCGAGTTCTGGTGAAGACGTTGTCATGTCGACGAGTGTTGCCCCAGGTTTCATGTGCGGCACCAAGCCAGCTTCACCTAAGAACACCGCTTCGACATCACTGGGGAAACCAAGGATGGTAAAGACTACGTCACATTGTGCTGCGAGGCTGACGACGCTATCGTGCCACGCAGCGCCAGCGATGATGAGCTCTTCTGCTTTATGCTTACTACGGGTGTAGATGTGCATGCTGTAACCCGCGTCCATAAGATGACGAGCCATGCTTTTTCCCATGACGCCGATGCCGATGAAGCCAACACTAGTTTTTTCTGGTGAAATATGCATGGGTGCTTCCTTAAAAGTCGTGACCGTTAGGTAGATAGCATTGCTTATTTTAATTACTGCAATGTATCATATTTAACGTAACCGTTGTCAAGTGAGCGACCTCTTACCTTATTCGGGAAGAATGCTTGTGTATGGTATGGGTGCGTTGTTAACCAAATCAGCTGCTAAGTTCACTAATTATATGCGCGTCATCACGAAGGGGGACTAGTATAATTATTGCTGAGTTGGAGCAGTTGCTTCACTGATGCTAATCGTATGCGTAATTGCTTGTACGCTGCTGACGACGCTTTGCTGGAGTTCGTTGCGTCTGCTGACTAAACTTTCAACAAAGCTAGCGAATGCTGCACTGAGGTTTTCATCTTTAGTGACAACCTGTGGCGGCCTGCTGTTAAGGACGCTTTTTACTAGGTAAATTTCCAGTTGTTGCTGTGTGTGGACTGCAGTCATGACCTTATGAAATGCTTCGTCAAATGGGGTTTTTTCAAAGCTAGCAAGGTTAATGCCGGCAATTAATTCTTCGCGGCTAACGCTGCGTGAGCGCTCGCCCCAGGTAATAGTTGCATGCTCCCAAGGACAATCGGGCATGACGAGTGTGAAGCGATTCAGTTCTTTCATGAAGGGGACGAAGGGCAGAATGCTTGTAATACTTTTGTCATTTATCCGATACGGGTAACGCGAGCTTTTAATGGTTGCTGACCCAGCTTTGCTTTCTATGAGGCTGTGTCCATCGCTGACTGTACATGTGCCATCCGCGCGCATTTCGATGCGTGCGAGGTCGCCGTTTACTTTTAATCCTTTGAGGAATGCATAGGCCATGATGAGATGTCCATTCGATCCCGGATGAACGCCATCATTGCCTGCTACGGCATATTTGTCTCCGAGAGCAGCCTTTGCTTTACTCATCGCTTCGATCATGATTGCATGGAGATTGATAAAATGCTGATTTTTATCATCGGCTATTTTTCCCGCGATGGCCCCAAGACTTGCAAGTGTACTGTTGTATAAATCTGGAGAAATACGGCGAAAAGTATGGCTATCAACAACACCTGGTGTGCCAACAAGACTACGGCAATTAATTTTTACAAAGCGATCAACGATATCGTGCAGTCCTTTGCGGTAGGTTTCTGCATTTTTATCAGTGAGTGCGCTGTAGCGCCCATCATTCATGCCATAGCAGGTTGTGGCGATACTCGGTGCAAACCAATTTACGGACGTTTCTAGGCGGCGTGAGAATCCGAGCGAGGTGTCGCCGCTCCAGCCAAATGTTGCGACATCAATGTCCAATTGAGGATGGCAGGCTGCAAGATAGGTGGCAATAAATTTACTGTAGCGCAATTGTTGGGTGATCGAGTCACCACAGATAGCTAGGCGATCGCCTTTTTTGAGCAGGCTTTCTGCATGGCCAATGTTGGCAAAGGAAAAGACACAGTAGCAAAGCAGCGTCAGGCGTAGAAGCATGAATAGTCCTTACTTAAGTCACGTACGGTGGCTGTATGGCCGTACTGAGGGGGCATCTATGAGCCCTGTGTGGCTTTGTCTCAATGATGTATAAATAGTTTTACGATAGTATATCAGAATAATGCCTCAGGTAGCATATGGTGACGAGAAAACTGGGTATTGATGAGCGTTTCTATGTAAGTCTAGTTTAAATAATGACTAAGTATGTGTAAGGACATAGGGAGGCTTGTATCCTGTTGGCGAACAAGGAATTAGATTGCAGATATATAAAATATATATAAAAAGTATATCACAAAGTTTTATGTATGTTCTCCAGTGGCCAGTCTCTTGCCCAGCGACAAGAGGGGCTGAACAGCTCCCAGAATGGAAAATTTATGCCGCTTCTGCATCATCTGCTCCTTCGCTCTGCTTTTTTCTGTCTCTTATGCCTCGCACAATCTGGGCTGCTGCAGTCAGCTGAGGAGCACTCCTTAATTAAGGATGGTGATCACATTGTTTTTGTTGGCGATAGCATCACGGGACAGGGCACATTAGTTGGCACGCAGGCCTGGGTAGCGAAAATAGCTGAGGGGCTTGCGTTGGTGCGTCCACAGGCAAATCCAGTTATGGCGGGGCTCGGCGGTAGTGGCTCAACGGTGTCGCATTGGCAGCGCGTTGAAAAGGGGAGTAAAGACAAGCCGACTTTTATGGATGATAAAAAATTTGAAGTTGGGAAAACATTAGATGGGCGGGTTGATATCTTGGTCGTCATGTTGGGAATGAATGATGTGTTATCGCCATCATTAAAGTTTTCCGAAGCGGATTTTGATAAATGGATTATGCGCTACGAGCAATTAACAGATGCGCTCAGCACCCGCTGCAAGCCACGTGTTTTGGCAGTGGCAACGGTGACGCCGTGTACTGAAGATCC
>CBDUFM010000571.1:0-2942 GCA_965366325.1 uncultured bacterium | reverse complement strand
GGATGTAATCTGCGCAAAATATAAAAGTGTAGACAGCCAATACCCCCTTGTTAAAAGACAGCGTTCAGGGCACTGCACACGCCCTACAATTATTGGCTATACATTTTCTTATCAAAGACATGTTAGATTGGTGCATAGATGGGCACATCACAAACATTGCGCACGCCCAATGGAGAGCGCATCAGCGATCGCTGTATTCGACAAGGTCTCCGCTATAATATTGTAGCCGGTGCTCTAGGTATTATTTGGATTACCTACATCCTCCAATTTCCGATGGCCATGTTCATGGAGCACCTCGGTGCCAGTGGTTTAATGATTGGATTAATTGCCACCTGTTTTCAAATTACCATGTGCGTACAAATACCTGCCACCCTCATCGCAGAACATGCCAAAAGTCGCAAATTTATCTGGTTTTATTTAGCAACACTGCATCGCCTTCTTCTTCTCGTACCGCTCATCGCACTCGGCTGCGGCATAGCCCCGCATAAAGTAGCATGGATCACCATCCTCTCCTTAGCCCTAAGCTTTGCGCTAGGACACATGACCGGCCCTCTTTGGCTGAGCTGGATGGCCGATCTGGTACCAGATCGCACACGCAGTCGTTTCTGGGCTGGTCGTCAATTATGGGTTACTTTTGCCGGCCTTTTATCCAGCGCCTTTGCCGGTTATATACTCGATATTTATGACGGCATGGATCTCGGATTTATTATTGTCTTTAGCGTTGCCACTTTTTTTGGCGTCATCGATTTAGTTATTCATTTACGCGTTCCGGAACCGATTGCTCTGCGCAGCAACCCACAGCAAAATATCTGGCAACGTATTTGCGAACCACTGCGCCAGCGTGATTTTCTATTACTCTGCTTGTCTATGTCAGCATGGGCGCTCGGTGCAGGTCTAGTTGGCTCATTCGGTATCATTTATTTAGAACGCCGCTTCTCAGTAAGCTATAGCAACCAAGCACTGCTCATGATTATCGCGTCCCTTGGTGCAGTATTTACCTCGATGGCCTGGGGTTATGTCATTGACCGTGTTGGCTCACGTATATTCGGCATCGTTTCCATGATTATCTGTACACTTAGTGGCATCTCTTGGTTTTTTGTCTTAGACGGCAGCTCGAGTCTCAGTCAGCTATGCAGCTCTATTCCGCTGATCGGTTATCTGAGTGCCCAAATTCCATTTATTGCAAACTACCACATGCCCAACGCTATATGGGTTATGTTACCTGGTTTTTTTATCGGCGGCGCCTTTGGTTCGGGCGTCATGTTAGCACAGGTCAATTTATGCACCTCGATTGCGCCCAAATCAGGACGCAGCCTAGCCATGGCCGTTTTTATGACGGTGGTTGGCATCGCAGGTGCTGTTGGCCCCATCATCGGTGGCTACCTCTTAGATTTTATGACCTCCACACCAAGCACTATCCCATTACCGTTTGGACCAAGCATAGATTATATTCACTTACAAATGCTTGGATTTTTTGCAATTACTGTTTTTGTAGCCGTACCCCTGCTCTTATGCATTCAGGGTCGCCATGACGAATTAAGCATTCGCGACGCCTTGCAACGTTTACTCATTATAAATCCCATGCGCATCATGAGCACGACCTATAATATCTACACACTCGGTCGCGGTAAATCAAAACAAGACAACATAAAAGCGGTCCACTCACTCGGTAAACAGCAGACGGCCATAGCTGTTCGTGATTTAATTGAAAAATTAGATGACGCATCGACCGACGTTCGCGAACAGGCCGTCTACGCCTTGGGATCCATTGGTAGTCCAGATGCCATTGAAGCGCTGATTGATAAACTCGATGATCCACATGCTGACATGAATCCGCATATCGCACGTGCCCTACGCGGTAGTAAAAATGAAAAATCCGTCGATGCACTTATCGACAAACTACACGATCCTGACCGCGAAACACAAAGCGAATCCGCACGCACGCTCGGCAGCATCGGTGACCGTCGCGCAGCGCCGTCACTATTAAACATGCTTCATCATAGTAACGACAGCAAAGTCCTGAGCGCTTCAAGTGAAGCGCTTGCACGTCTGGGAGAAATCGCTGCCATTTATGATATCCTGCCGCGCATGAAAGAGACCAACAACCCAGTTCTTAAACGCAGCCTCACCATTGCCGTCGGTGATTTACTCGGTGAACCGGAATGTTTTTATCGCGAACTTAACAAAGAACAGCAAGAGCCGGGCAGCGCCACGGAAAAAATGTGCAAAGATATCCGCAAAAAAATAAAAAAGCACAAGGAACCAAAACTTAAAGACGCACAAGATTGGCTCTGTAAACGCAGCGAAGACTTTGAACTCGCTTACGAAAACAAAGACAACCAAGAGGCAGCTGAAGCACTTTTTGACATGGCAATTGGATTGAGCGCTTTTTCCTACGGCGTTCAATTCGGTGGCGATGCAAAGGCCCTGATTGACGATCTTATTTGGCGTGATCAACGTTTTGGCGTCGGTGTCTGGTATCTCGACCTACTGCGTCAAAACTGGCATGACGTCGGCCTTGGCAAACGTGAGGCCAGCGATCTTTTATTAGGTATTTTCTTCCTGCACAGCCGCGCCTAATTTAAGACACGTTCGTATTAAAGCGTGCAGCAATTAATAGCTCAGCTACGGTACGAATGCTTTCCTCTTCAAAGCGCGGACGCTCCTTGAGGCCAAGATCCTGCAAGCACACAAAAAACATATCGTACTGCAAATGATCGGTATGGTTATTATCTGTCGCATCCAATATTGCTGCAAAGGTATCATCAGGATGGAAACACCATTTTTTCGTCGGTGAAAACATAAAGGAGCGACACAGAGACTCGAGCATCTCAGCGATGACTGCTTGATGCGATTCAATTGGATAAAATTGTTTCCACACGGCCTCTTGCGAAGTCCGCTTCGTATACTGACGAAAACCCTTCGTCATCCGATAGAGCTGA
>CBDUFM010000570.1:0-2944 GCA_965366325.1 uncultured bacterium | reverse complement strand
ACAGTATGAGCCTCATCGATCTCGTCGAGCAAGAATCAAAACGCAGCCACGCTGACTTAGGTCAGTTCAATGTAGGTGACACCGTTGACGTTCACACCCGTATTAAAGAGGGTGACAAAGAGCGTATTCAAATTTTCACTGGCACCGTCATTCGCATGAAGCGCGGCCACGGTAACACCAACGCAGCATTCACTGTTCGCCGCATCGTCGGTGGCGAAGGCGTTGAGCGCACCTTCCCAGTTTCAAGCCCACGCGTTGTAAAAGTACAGGCAACGCGCAAAGGTCGCGTACGTCGCTCGAAACTCTACTACCTCCGCGACCGCGTTGGTAAGGCAACCAAAGTTAAAGAATTGGTTCCACACAAAAAATAAGCCCAGCTACTGTGCTTATCTATACAAAAGCCAGCATTCGTGCTGGCTTTTGTCGTTTCACGGCTCCTTACAGCGCTGCCTGTAGGCTGGTCCTTAGGCGTTGAGCTCGCGCTGCATCCATGCCTGCACCGATTCACCACGCACACGCTGAAAGGCACGGGTAAAATTCCTGCGACTGGTAAAGCCACTACACAGCGCCACCTCGTGCAAGTCTAAGCCAGCCCGCAGATGGGCCTGTGCAATATCAATGCGCCGCTGCTGCAGCACCTGAAACGGCGCTGCTTCATAATAACGGCAAAACACGGCATAGGCTTGAGCATGCTGCAAACCACTCGCGTGCACAATATCATCAGCACTGATCGGCAAATGCGCATTGGCTTGTAGATAGAGCTGCATCGCCTCTAGGGCTGGCGGCACCCCATCCTGCACGTGACGCTGCTCATCCAAGAAAGTCTGCAGCAACTCCGACAGCCTCTCCACGCGCTCAGCTACTGGGCACAGCAAGAGGGCGTCCATCAATTGCCGATAAGGCTCTGCGGGCACCCGTCCCAGCATCCGCGCATCACGACTATAAAGCCAGTAATCGGAACTCTGGCGCAAAAACCCCATCTGCAGAGCCGCATATTCACCACGCAGCACGACATGTTCATGGCAGACACTTGGCGCAATCACCAAGGCCTCTCCTGCCTGCAAATCCACATGTTCTATCCGCTGTGCAAAAGCCCGCGTCCGCACACGCAGCGTTCCCGATAAACACAGCACCAAAGTCGGCACCGGATGCAGGTCCGCTCCAGGCCAGTACTGCATACGAGCCAGCTCATAAGACCAGACATGCACCCTACGCAGATCTGCCTGCCGACGCTCAAGCGCAAGCCACAGGGCAATCATTTGTCTCGGTGATGCATTAGCCATATTTTCTGTTTTTAACCAGAAGTTTTGGCTTATCCATTCTAAACTCTCCCACCCATCGCAGCACGACCCCGCTAGACTACACGCTCAACCGTCAATGGAGTACACATGCAGATTAGCACCCACAGCAATCCCAGCACACTCGGCGTCGCAGCCGGACAAGATGCCGCAGCGCGCATCAAAGCAGTCATCGCCGATCGCGGCGAAGCCAATATCATTATCGCAACTGGCGCCAGCCAATTCGACACCCTCAAAGCCCTCACTGCGAGTGAAGGCATCGATTGGTCCAAGGTCACTGTATTTCATCTTGATGAATATGTTGGCATGGACACATCTCATCCAGCCAGCTTTGTAAAATATCTACAAGAGCGATTTGTTGACCAAGTCGAAAATCTCAAATGTATGCATTTCGTCAATGGTGCGGCCAGCGATCCACAAGCCGAGACCGAACGCCTCGATGCATTAATTAAACAACACCCCATCGACGTTGCCCTAATTGGCATTGGTGAAAATGCACACATTGCCTTTAATGACCCACCTGCTGATTTTGACACCGAAAAACCGTATTTAATTGTTGAGCTCGACGAAGCGTGCCGCAAACAACAACTTGGTGAAGGCTGGTTTCCAGACCTTGAATCAGTGCCAACACGTGCTGTCTCAATGAGCGTTCGCCAAATGCTTAAAAGCGCCGCATTAATTGTTTCTGTACCAGATGAGCGCAAGTCTGCCGCAGTTGCAGCAGCAGTTAATGGGCCACTGACCAATCTCTGCCCAGCATCTATTTTACGTGAACACGCTGATTGTACATTATACCTAGACGAAGCAGCTGCATCAAAACTGTAAGCAGTTTAACCGGAGGCAATTAATGGACTATATCAATGGTGTTATGCTTGACCCTGCGCGATTACTTGAACAACGCAGCATCTACAAACAACTCATTCCATTAATTGCCGACTTCGGCTACAATACCATCTTTTGGCATTTCACAGATGACCACGGCTGCATGCTCAAATTTCCAAGCCACCCTGAGCTGGCTTCGCCCAACGCCTACAGCGTTAAAGAAATGCAAGATTTTATCAAACTGGCCAACAAACATTCTATTCAGGTTATTCCAGAACTAGAATGCTTCGGTCACGCTGGCTATATTACCTCCAAAAAGAAATACGCTCATTTAAGCGATGGCGCAGGCTCCGCGATATTTGGAGCGATGACGCCCTTTCACAAAGATACACAATCTATTTTACAGGATTTAATTAAAGACTGCGCTGCCATATTTAATAGCCCCTACATTCATGCTGGCTTAGATGAAGTCGGTTTTGGCGACAACCCCGCCTCAAAAAAATATCTCAAAAAACGCAAAAAATGGCAGGCCTTTGCCGATCACTGTAATTGGCTTAACGACTGCATTAAGCAGCAAAACAAAACCATGCTCATGTGGGGCGACCACCTTTTAAGCTCCACCAATGTTGACGGCCAGCTCGACAACGAGGCCATGGACGAGCGCATTGCCGATCTGATTGGCAAAGACATTATCATCTGCGATTGGCACTACGACGAAGACATTGACAACAGCAGCCTCGCCTTTTTAAAGCGCAAAGGCTTTAAGGCCATTGCCTGTCCATCAATCATGGCGCATGGCAGCATGGTGCACCCACGCCAGCGAA
>CBDUFM010000569.1:0-2956 GCA_965366325.1 uncultured bacterium | reverse complement strand
ATGTTGAATACGGCCTTAAGTGGCAGTGACCCGGTTGTATTCTTCGAAAGTCAGGCGCTTTATGATCAAGCTGAGATTTTTGAAGAAGGTGGCGTACCTGAAGGTTATTACGAGGTGGACTTTGGCGCACCAGCGTTGCGCCGTGCTGGTAAAGACGTGACTATCGTGACGGTCGGATCAACGCTGTATCGCGCTTTGGAGGCTGCTGAGACGCTTGAGCAGAAGCATGGCATGACTGCTGATGTATTTGATGCGCGATCGATCAATCCACTCGACTACGAGCCGATTATTGAATCGATTAAGAAAACCGGTCGCGTGGTCTTGGCCTCTGATGCCTGTACACGTGGCTCTGTGCTGCAAATGATGGCTGCGAATTTAACTCAGGCGGCATTTGATTACTTGGATGCGCCGCCGGTTGTTGTTGGTGCGCGTAACTGGATTACCCCCTGTGCAGAAATGGAGGAAGATTTCTTCCCACAATCGGCGTGGATTATCGACGCTATCCACGAGAACATCGTACCACTCGAAGGCCATGTCGTGAGTACTAACCAGTGTACGGCAGAGCAGTTACGTAGAAATCGTTTGGCTATATAGGTCTTGGGCAATAACGGTCTGACGCGCTGCTGCGTGCACTGATGGGAATCTCTTGTAACCAAAAGACTTGCGTCAGGATATGTTTTCAGTTGCGTCAGACATGTGTAGGAGTCCAGCGTTGTTGCGATCATTAACTGCCTTATTGGGTATTTTCATGTGTATGAGTCTCGTCGGCTGTGTTGGCGGTGACTTTGATCTCGAGAAAATATTTGAAATAGAAGCCCAGAATCCTGGTGAGGGTGACGGCGACCTGACTTTCTATAGTGGTGCGCAGGTTATTTCTCCAGTACCAACGATCCATGATACGGATGATGTCGAGCTTGGCTTTATTATTGAATTTAGACCGGGTCCGAGCGCTGTCGTACCGACATCGATTAGTTATACGATTAAGGGCCTTACCGATGCTGGATTGCCAATACGTCTTGGCAAAGTTGATTTAATTTATGTACCTGCACCACCGCCAGCACAAGTAGCTCCGGAGGCGTGGTGTGTATTTGACCCTGCTACCTGTGCGGCCTTATTTACCGAAGCGGCCTACACGGCTGGTGATTATTATTATGCCTACAAAATTGTTAATATGGGCGTTTTGCCTGTTGGGACTCATGATTTTCAAATCTGTATAGACCCTGATGATGTTGCGAGTCCAGAAGATGATTTAGAGGTTATTAAATTTAGTAACGTAACGGTGACTGTTGTCTCGCTGGTGCAGGCACCAAATTAATTCAAACGATGATGGCGGTTTTTACGGTACCTGTTTCAACATAACTTTGAACAACTGTTCGCGTAATTTACTGGCCCAAGAAATTGATGTGGCCTTGTCTTTGTTTAGCAAAATGGCAAACGCATAACGTTTACTGCCGTCTGCGTTGTCTAGGTATCCGGCAAGGCAACGGGCTACTGATAGACTTCCAGTTTTTACGCGGCTTGGTGCTTGTTTAGCCCAGCTATACGGTGCTGTGCGTAGGCTTGCATAGAACTCTTTGCTATAGTCGTGTTTTGACATGGCAGATAATAAATTGCAGATATCGAGGGCACTGCCTTTATTGGCATAGCTCAGGCCGCTGCCATCGACTATGTTGATATCGCTGTTGTTCATGCCCAAATGTTTTGCGAGGTAGGCGTTGACGGCGGCGACTCCATCTGTGATTGAGCCCTGTTTGCGAAATTGATAGCCTAATATGCGCAATATTTGTTCGCCGTAAATATTCTGGCTGCGTTGATTTAAAATGTTGAGTGCCGGCAGTAGTGTGTTGTTGTGTTCGAATAAGAGGCTTTCTTTGTTGTTTGGAAAGCGTCCAATTTTTACGCTTCCGGTAATGGTGATACCCGATTTTTTTAAAATATGCATGCAGTGATCACCCGCGAGCAGGTCCGCATCTTCATGAATAGAGAGTGGAAACCAAGACGTCGTTTTTTTGTATTTTCCGCTAACAATAACAGTGTTGCTTTGTGCAGAACGACTCACAATAAAATTTTTATTGGCGTGACTGTTGACGGATTTGCTTTTGTTAATTATTTTTATACTGCGCGAAAACGGTCTTGTTTCTATGCGACAGGCGCTGCCATTCTGTTGCGGGACTGCGCGTACTTCGATGCAGTTGTCATTCCATGCAAAAGCGCTGGCTGGCGCGCTGTACCATTGTTGTTGGTTGGCGTGGTCTTGAGGATAGGTGCTGGGTTTGCCTGGGCCTGAGAAGTGTGAGGTGTCAATGACAAGGTCGCCTTCAATTTTATGAATTCCGCGATCTTTTAATTGCTGCGCCCAGCTTTCAAAAATTCGATTCGGCTGTTTGTCGGTAAAATGTTCATCCATACAGGGGTCACCTCGAGCGATGATGCCGAGTCCGGCAATGCTGGATCCTTGAAGCGGTCCAATGCGATGGATAGAGGTGCGCATGCTGTAGTGGGGCCCAAGTTCGCAGAGGGCTGCAGAAGATACTAGTAATTTAGTAACCGAGGCTAGGCGTAGGGCGTTGCTGGGTTTGTACTGAAACAGGAGCTTACCACTCGCGCAATCCATAAGGACGCAGGCAACTTGGGCACCCTGCGGTGCCGTTTGACAGAGATTTTTAAGCTGCTGTTGCAGCTCGCTGCCAGTTAAGTGACTTGCCAGTAAGCAGATGAAGAGGGTGACCCAAACTTTGTACAGCATGCTCTATAGTCAGGGCAAATCGTGGCTTGCCAAGGTTATCATTGTTTTAAGCTGCCCTGCCACATGAGTAGCACATCAGATCAGTTGCCGAGGCGTATGCCCTGTCCACAGTGTTCGACACCTTTGCTTTTAGAAGGCAAGGCGCTGCCTGCATATTTTCCATTTTGCAGTGAGCGATGTCGTTTGCTGGATCTGGGCGCGTGGGCCAAT
>CBDUFM010000568.1:0-2967 GCA_965366325.1 uncultured bacterium | reverse complement strand
AAAGAGTTAGTAAAAGCACAGGCAGAAAGTGCTGAGTTGCGCGTCGATGCGGTTAGAGATCTCGAGAAAGAGCTCAAAGATCAAACGCGTAAGGGTAATTTAAAAGTGGCCTTAGCCATTCAGGAAAAAATAGAAGAGCTCGAATCCATTAATCCGGTCAGCAATGTATTCGGTAACAAGGCTGTCGAAGCTAAAAATACTTTTGGCATTGTCGGTTCGTGGCTTTGTGAAAACAATGACACCTACGAATTAAGAATCTTTGGCAAAGATGGTAAATTCGAATTTTACCAAAGTAACGCAAAGGCGCATAAGGGGCGCCTCATAGACACGAGTACCTATAAAATTGGTGAGACTGGTTTGGCGGAAGTTAAACACCGCAAAAATAAAAAGCGCGTGATCTTACATACCGTTAGCGCTGACGGCCATCTCATCATTAAAAGCGGCAATCAACAGTATACAGGTCGCCGCCTTAAAGAATAAAAGCATGTTTAATAGCGATTAGACCCCGAGAGCTTTTTCGTATGCCGCTTTCGTTTGTTGTGCAATCTCTGTCCATGACCAGGGCTCACGAGTGTTTGCTAATAAGGTCTTTTGTTCACGTAAGCGTTCGCTGCTGAGACTATCAAGTGCTGTGTGGAGTGCCTCGTAGCGGTGTTCATCTGCTGCTATGTAGCTCGATGCATCACCAAGTACTTCATGCGCATATTGATAATCCAAAGTGATTTGTGGTAAAATATGGGCCTGTGATAAGTGCGGTGAGCCAGAGGTTAAATGATGTTCACCATACATATAGAGAAAGGCGTCCGAGGCATTCGCATAGAGCGACACCTTGGCCTCTTCGATAAATCCAGGGTCTATAATGATATTTTCAACATCTTCAGCGAGGCTGACCATCTCTTTACCGTAATCGTTCCAAATACTACCGGCTAAGAGCAAGACGTCTTTTTTAGGATCGCGCTGCTTAAAGCAGTCAATTAATTCACGAATGCATTTATCGGGGCGCAGGGCGCCAATTCCGAGATAAATATGTGCATCCGCTGGTAGGCCGGCTTCTTGGCGTGCGTCTGCTGGTGACAGCGTACAGCTTTGTTCTTTGTGAAAATAGCCATGGTGTAAAATAATGTGTTCGCAGTCACCGTAATCATAGCTGGCACACATGTGCTCAAGACCACATTGTGAGTGGTGGCAAGCGACGTCCGTATACTGGGCAAAGACTTGGTAGAGCTCTTTCCATAAATCGAGATGTGTACGTGCATGAGGTAAGGAATTATGCTGGGTCCAAAAAATCTTAATGCCTTGTGCTTTTATTTTTTCAAAGCTACGCGTGTAATCACTAATAATCGTTTGTGCATCAATCTTCTCGTGAGCGGTCATCGCCTCAGGCCATTGCAGATGAATGATATCAGGCTTAAGGGCGAGCATCTCGTCTGTGAAGTGAGGCATGTGCATGCCCCACTCACCAAAAATATTGGCATCTAGCCCGGCTAGTTGCAGTGATTCTTCTTGATAATAATTATAAGGACAATTGCCTGTGACGAGCAGAATTTTCATAGCTTAATCATTCAGCATGCAAATCGAGATACAAGGATTGTGTATTTCGTAAACCATTGGTTTCTTGTGTCGGGTTAGCCTTGCTATTCTTCTACAACGCTGTCGGGGTTTAACAGGGCGTCGATGGCTTTGATGTTGGTGCGACAAAAGCGTGTGCGATTTTCAAAGCCGTTTTTGGTAATGACCTCAATGTAATCGAGGATGTAGGCCTTGGATGCTTCGAGCACGGCGCGAGCTTCGGCAGCCCGTTCCCCTTTGAGCTGCGGTGTAAAAAAGGCCAGCGCGGCCCTGAAATCTCGGGGCAGTTCATAGCTAGCGCTGAAGACCGTTAAGGTTGTCTTGTGAAATTCCCAGATATCAATCTCACCAAGCATCTTGGTTTTTTCTAAAATTTCATAGGCATTAAAGCGTAAATTATCTTGCTCGGGGTCTTTGGCCCAAGCAACAATAGTGTCTTTCATTTCAGGGAAAAATGCATCGGCTATTAATTGCGCAGATTTTTCTTGTTTATCGCCCCATGAATTTAATACCTGCGCTGCGGAAAAAGCACTGAGGTCAACTTGTAACTTGAGCTTTTCCCAGTCCTCTGCCTGATGTCGCTGCTTGAGCCATTCATGACTTTCTTTCCATTGATCGCTGTAGCTAGTCATGATGAAATAATTGCGTAAGTGATGGAGGAGCTCGTCTTTTTCTTCGATTATTTCAGCCTGTTTAAGAAGGTTGTAGGCATGCATGCGATGTGTGTCGCGTTCGCTACTGAGACCTTCCTTGCTTTTTTCAATTGCAAGTTTGCGATAATGCTTTAACAGCAATTCGCGAAGGCTCTCAGTCCAATCACCATCTACGCGAGCGTATATGTAACCGGCATGCAGCGTGTCACCGATTAATGCGTTTGGTTTTTCACCGGCTAAGAGCAGGTCTCGCGCTGAAGCAACGGCACCGCCAGAATGTCGTTCTTGCTTGCCTTTGCCGAAATGATCAAGGTAGGCATAGCAAATGCGCATCTCTTTAGGAAACTCTTTGCGTAGGGCCAAATAAATTTGCTCAGCTTCGTAGCTATCGCGTTTATACATGTGCGCAGCCTGTGCTAAGAGCACATCTATTTTCCATTGGTCGATACTGAGCCAAGAATTGCGTTCACGGTGTTGATCGAGGCGTTTGAGGGCCTCTGCAAAGCGTTCGTTTTTTATTAAACGTGCGATTTCACTATCAATGATTTCGTTAAATGCAGCGTGTGCCTGTTGGTTCCCAGGTTCTTCATCAAGTAACTTATAGGCAATGCTGAGGGCAATATCCGTTTCACCGTTGCTGATGTTTTTGCGAATCTCGTCGCAGGCCTTGGTGATGGGATCGACTTGAAGGAGACTGATGCTTATAAGTGCAAGAGCTGCAAGAGCCAGTGCGCCCAGTGCGATC
>CBDUFM010000567.1:0-2978 GCA_965366325.1 uncultured bacterium | reverse complement strand
TCATCATTCCAGCATTCATTCCAACGCCCATTGGCGAAATAGTCGAATACACCCCCACGCTTAACGAAACATTAGTCTGCTTCGGCATCTGGGGCTTTGGCCTTTTATGCTACACCATCTTTGTCCGGGTAACCATCCCCGTACTCAGTGGAAAATTAACTATCGATTCTGATTACAATCCCTCTCTCCAAGCGTCACCTTCCAACATCCCATCTGCTTCCGTCGTCCAAGGAGAACAAGCATGAATCCCCATCTGAAGCTGCTCAGCTGCAGCCTATTATCCACACTCTTTCTCCTGGCACTGGTCGCCAATGCGCATGCAGCGATTATTGGGCCATCAGAACTCAGTCCGCAGTCCAAAAACTGCATTGAGTGTCATAAAAAGGAAAACCCCGGTCTCTACCAACAATGGGGTAACAGTAAGCATTTCCGAGGAAATGTAGGCTGCTACGAATGTCACAAAGCTAACAAAAGCGATAAAGATGCCTTTGAACATTTTAATCACACGATTTCAATTATCGTCAGCCCAAAAGACTGCTCACGCTGTCATGAAAAAGAAGTTAAAGAATTTACGGAATCACATCACAGTAAAGCCGGACGCATTCTAGGTTCGCTCGATAACGTTCTTGCCGAAGTTGTTGAAGGTTCGGATTACTTAGTCACCCCTGCCTTTCCCAATGGAATTTCTTCAGCGGCCGCCAATGGTTGCTGGCAATGCCATGGCTCAGAAGTTAAAGTCTTACCAGACGGCAAACTAGACCCGGCGACCTGGCCCAACACTGGCATTGGTCGCATTAACCCTGATGGCTCTGAGGGTTCTTGCGTTGCCTGCCATAGCCGTCATAGCTTTTCTGTAGAACAAGCGCGCAATCCAGACAACTGCGGCAAATGCCACATGGGTCCAGACCACCCACAAAAAGAAATCTACGAAGAATCAAAACATGGCATCGCCTTTAAGGCTAACAAAGATAAAATGAATATGGATTCTCCTAAATGGATTCCTGGCGAAGACTATAGTGCCGCACCGACTTGTGCGACCTGCCACATTTCTGCCACCAAAGACATGCCAGTAACGCATGACGTTGGTATGCGTATTAGTTGGAATAACCGTCCTGCCACTTCCATTCGCCCAGAGGTTGCCGATGCAAAAATGGGACTACCTGGTGCTAATGTTCCATGGCAGGTTCGCCGCGAAAACATGAAGAACGTGTGCGTTAGCTGCCACAGCAAACCATGGGTGGACAATTGGTACGTACAATACGACAGCCTCATCAAGCTTTACAACAATAAATATGCTGAACCAGGCAAGGCATTATATGCTGCTGCAAAGCCATTGCTCAAGCCCGTTAAATTCGGCAATAAATTAGACTTTATCTGGTTTGAAATCTGGCATCACGAAGGTCGTCGCGCCCGTCACGGTGCATCAATGATGGGTCCTGATTACACCCACTGGCATGGTACCTATGAAGTCGCCAAACACTTCTACGTGAAATACATCCCTGAACTAGAGCATTTAATCGAAAAGAATATCGACTCGAAGGATCCAGTGAAAAAAGAAGCTGCCGAGAAACTACAGAAGCTTTTAGATGAAACACTCGAGCACAAAGACCACAAGTGGTTCATCAACAAATTAGATCCAGAAGAAAAAGCTGCTCGTGAAAAAGCCGCTAAAGAATTCGCTGAACGTTACAAAGATAAATAAACCATAAGCAACAGGGATTATCATCATGCCTATTACCAGCCTCATTGTTACCTGCTCCAGCGATTCCGTACCAGCCGTGGCTGAAGAAATCGCACACATGCCTAACGTCGAGGTCACTGATCTGCGTGATGATACCCTAGTAATTATTACAGATACCAAAACTAGCGATGAAGACCAAACAACCTGGGATGCGCTTGTCGCCATCCCAGGCGTCATCTCTACAGACATAATTTACCACAATTTTGAAGACGCGGAGCTCGAATCACATGTTGAGTAATCGTCGTGAATTTCTAAAGCACATTGCTCGTACCACCGCCCTAGCCGCTATTGGTAGCCAAATGGGTGTCTTATCAGCAATGAATCCCCCACTCGTCCAAGATGGATTAACCTGGCAAAAAGCCCCCTGTCGCTTCTGCGGCACTGGCTGCGGCGTCATGGTCGGCACACGCAATGGCAAGGTCATGGCCGTTCAAGGTGATTTAGAAAACGCTGTAAACCGCGGTCTACTCTGTGCAAAAGGCTATCATGCGGGTGCAGCCCTGTATGGTCGCGATCGTTTAACCACCCCGCTAATGCGTAAAGGCGATAAGCAAGTTCCTGTTTCTTGGGACGAAGCCCTTGATGCGATCGCTAAACAAATAGCAAAAGACCCTGATCATTTTTCCATTTACGGCTCTGGACAATGGACTATTCCAGAAGGCTACACCGCCATGAAATTTATTAAAGGCGGCCTTGGCAATAATCATATTGATCCTAATGCGCGCCTATGCATGGCTAGCGCAGTGGTTGGCTTCATTACCACCTTTGGCGTTGATGAACCAAGCGGCTGCTACGATGATCTCGATGAATGCGACACCGTTATTACGTGGGGTAACAACTGGGCAGAAATGCACCCGGTTTTATTTTCCCGCGTCATGAATCGCCGCCAAGGTGGCGATAAAATTAACTATATTGATCTAGCTACGCGGCAGACGCGCTCAACCAAAGCCGCTAATCATTATATGGAATTCGTTCCACAATCTGACCTCGCCATTGCCAACTGCATTTGTTACCAATTGCTAGAACGCGACGCCTACGATAAAGAATTTGTCGGCAAACATTTGCGCTTTAAAGATAACGCTGGCAATGACCTCACCATCGAAGAATACAAAGCCTTCCTCGCTGATTACAACATTGATGCGGTGAGCGAATTATCAGGACTCAGCAAAGAACAATTAAAATATCTTGGTGATATTTTTGCCGACAAGAAGACCAAAGTCGTGTCACTGTGGTGTAT
>CBDUFM010000566.1:0-2985 GCA_965366325.1 uncultured bacterium | reverse complement strand
CAACCATCGCATGTACATCAGGAGAACACCCGTGAGTTTCAAAATCGCTTTCATAGGCGCTGGTAGCCTTGGTTTTACTCGACGCCTTATCGCAGACTTGCTCAGCGTCCCAGAGTTTAATTCTATCGAAATTGCTTTGCACGATATCGACAAACGTAATCTAAGCATGGTCAAGCAACTCGTTAAACGTGACATTGATGAAAACGGTCTCGATGAGGTCGTCTTGAGCAGTAGTGTCAATCGCCGTACAGCCCTCAAGGATGCGCGTTATATTTTTAATGTAACCCGCATCGGTGGTCTAGATGCGTTTGCTACCGATATTGAAATCCCACTATCCTATGGCGTAGACCAATGCGTTGGTGACACCTTGTGCACCGGCGGGATCATGTACGGCCAACGTGGTATTCGAGCGATATTAGATTTTTGCAAAGACATTCGTGAGTGCAGTGAAGCAGGCGCTAAATTATTTAATTATGCAAACCCCATGGCGATGCTCACGTGGGCGGCAAACACCTATGGTGGTGTTGAGTGCATTGGTCTCTGTCATGGTGTTCAGGGCGGCCACCATTTAATCTCACGCGCATTTGGCATTCCTAAACAAGAAATTGACATTAAATGCATCGGCATTAACCATCAGACTTGGTACACCGAAATTCGCCATAAAGGCAAAGATCTCACCGGTAAACTACTGGCAGCCATGGAGAAACATCCAGAAATCAGCAAGACTGATAAAGTGCGCATTGATATGCTTCGACGCTTCGGCTACTTCTCTACCGAATCAAATGGGCATCTCTCCGAATATGTACCCTGGTACCGCAAGCGTAAAAATGAAATCAAAAACTGGATCGATATGTCGTGCTGGGTTAATGGTGAAACAGGGGGCTACCTGCGCGTCTGTACTGAAGGGCGCAATTGGTTTGAAACCGATTTTCCAAACTTTTTGAAAGAACCGGCCTTAGTTTATACTGCTGAAACTCGCAGTGAAGAACATGGTAGCTATATTTTAGAAGGCCTTGAAACAAATCGCATTTACCGCGGCCACTTCAACGTCGTCAATAATGGCGTAGTTACTAACTTGCCAGCTGATGCCATCGTCGAAGTCCCTGGCTACGTAGATCATCTTGGGATGAATATCCCTACAGTCGGTGATTTACCACTCGGTTGTGCAGCGGTCTGTATGCAGTCAATAAACGTGCAGCGTCTTGCCGTTGAAGCTGCAGTCCATGGCAACGATGCATATCTACGTCAAGCGGTGCTCCTAGATCCATTAACTGGCGCTGTTTTGAATCCACCTGAAATTTGGCAAATGATAGACGAAATGTTAGTCGCACAGGCCCAGTGGTTGCCACAATACAAAAAAGCCATCAGCGCTGCCAAAAAACGCCTCGCTCATGGTAAATCAATTAAGACCAAAGTGAATAATGGTGCAGCACGGATTAAAACAAAGAGCTTAGCTGCACTCAAGAAAGACAAGGTTGCGGCACGCAATAATGCAGGAGCAGCGGATAAAGCTGGCTTCACGAGTAAAAAGAAAGCCTCCTAGCCTCATCATCTAGGCCCTGATTAATGAACAGCTCATGGAGCCTGTACCGGCATGTTAGCTATGCTGTGCAGGCTTTTTGCATGCGCCTTCTTGCAAATAAAGCGAGAGCAACAGAATTTTTGAATGACTAGATGCCCATGCACAAGTGGTAAAAGCTACGCAGAATGTTGCGAACCCTACCTCAGTAAAACAGCCAACGCGCCGACTGCAGAGGCTCTGATGCGATCGCGCTATACAGCCTTCTGCAAAGTCCAGTTGTCGCATCTGGTCGAGAGCGCCATGCCTGCTCAACAGTCAAAACTCGACCGTGACGGACTCCTCCGCTGGGCCAGTGAATCAGAATGGTTAGGACTGGAGATTCATGATACTGAACAGGGCATGGAATCAGATGATATCGGTTATGTCCATTTTACAGCTCGCTTCAAACGCGATGGTCAAGAGCAGGAACATACCGAGAAATCCTGCTTTCGACGCATAGATGGCCAGTGGTATTATGACGATGGTATGCCGACGCCGGTCGAGACCTTTGTCAGAAAAGCTGCAAAAGTTGGGCGTAATGACCCTTGTCCTTGTGGCAGCGGTAAGAAATATAAAAAATGCTGTGACGCCTAGCTGCTATGGCACCTAACAGCGCCACATCGAAATCTCACACTAAAAACCAAGATAATTCCGAATGTATATCAGTTAAATCCTATTTACCTTGAGTCACTGAGCATATGCTGATGCGTTCATGAGATAAAGGAAAAGCACAAGCTGATCCCTTGTCGCATAGGTCACCCACATACATCCTGAGTCACAGTCGCAGAAAAGGAGCGCTCCATGGGCAATGTAAATGTCACCGTTTGGAATGAATTCAGACACGAAAAAAAGAATGAAGCTGTAAAGAAATTGTATCCAGATGGTATCCACGCCACTATCGCCAATCACCTGAATGCCCAAGACGGCATCACAGCCACTACAGCTACCCTAGACGAGCCAGAGCATGGCTTAAGCGTAGAAGTTTTAGCCAAGACCGATGTTTTGTTTTGGTGGGGCCATGCTGCACACGGCGAGGTTGCTGATGAGATTGTAGATCGCGTTCAAAAGCGTGTCCTCGAAGGCATGGGCCTTATCGTTTTGCACTCTGGTCATTTCTCGAAAATATTTAAACGCATGCTGGGCACGAACTGTAGTTTAAAATGGCGTGAAGCCGCTGAAAAAGAACGCCTCTGGAATCTTGAGCCAGGACACCCCATTACCGAAGGTATTGGTGAATACATTGAACTAGCCAATACGGAAATGTATGGCGAACGCTTTGATATTCCTACGCCTGATAAATTGATCTTTGTGTCATGGTTTGAGGGTGGCGAAGTCTTCCGCTCTGGCTGTGTATGGGAACGCGGACACGGTCGCATCTTCTACTTCCGCCCAGGTCACGAAACCTATCCCATCTACCATAATCA
>CBDUFM010000565.1:0-2989 GCA_965366325.1 uncultured bacterium | reverse complement strand
GCCCCTCGGGCTCCCCAGCATCGCTTTGGCGCTGCCTATTTCTTCTCCGCAAGCTCCGCATAAATCCCTCAAAGTATTGAGGACCGGACTGCTTGGCGCGAGCGATATACTTATTAAAGAGGCGCACCCCTTGGCAGCCAACAACACAAATTTTATTCTTTTTTACGCATGCGGGCTATGGCGAAGGATAATAATAATTCTTTGACGCCGCCACGGGTGAAGTTGACGGTTATTTTTCGGTCGCCTTTGGGTCCGCTAAGTTTAAGGACCTTACCTTCGCCCATGGTACTATGAATGACCTCGTCATCAGCTGCGAAGGGGTCGCCGTCCAAGGCTATCGGTGCCCCCTCTTCGACCACTGGCTTGCGCTTGCCATCACCCTGTGAACTTTCGCCACTGCGCAGCGCCGCCGCAAGTGCTGCGCCAGATGTAACGGCGCCAGAGTTTTGCAGTTGGGCGAGTAACTCTTTGCCACCCTTCGCTGTTGGCTTTTCTATTTTTACAGCGGCTAACGACGAGTCTGGATAAGAAGGACCATCTTTCACTTGGTCGTGGCCATAGGAATGCAGGACGCGGCCAGTGGCATCGCGATGGCGAATGCTTTCATTGGGAATCTCTGCGAGAAACATACTTGGCGGATTGCGCTTGGTTTCGCCGTATTGAACGCGATGTACAGCACGACTAATATAAAGCTCTTCCATCGCACGCGTAATGCCAACGTACATTAAACGCCGCTCTTCTTCGTAGTCGCAGTCGATCCCCTTACGCACCAAGGGTAAGACGCCCTGCTCGCAACCAGAGATAAACACAACAGGAAATTCCAAGCCCTTTGATGCGTGCAAGGTCATGAGCAAAACCTCATTGGCATCTTGTGCGCGTTGATCAACGGACGTAAACAACGCCACATGCTCTAAAAATGGCGCAATGCCGCCATGGCTTTCAGCCGCCGTCTGTAACTCGAAAATATTAACAACCCGCTCTTCGCCTTTTTCACCGACGTCACGATTGCGGTAATACTCTTCCAGACCGGTCATCTCAATAATTTCACCGATACAATAGGATGCCTGCTCGCGTGGCAGGGTCTGCATTCGACGCCAGAGATGCGCTAAATCTTTAATCGCGCGTGCGCTGCGTCCAACCGCGACACGATTGGTTAATTCATTTTCCATAAGGAGCTCATGGAAGCCAACACCAGCATCGATGCAGACGTCCTGAATTAATGCCAAGGTTTTTTCACCAATACCACGTGCCGGTGTATTCACAATCCGTTCAAAGCTCACCGTGTCGCGTGGATTAATTAATAACTTCAAATAGGCCAAGACATCTTTGACCTCTAGACGGTCATAAAAGCGCGTACCCCCTACGATCCGATAGGGAATATCCTGTCGAATAAACTCTTCTTCCAACATACGGCTTTGTGAGTTAACGCGGTAGAAAACCGCCATATCCTTGAAGTCGCGGCCCTTCTGCTGCAGGGAACGACAGCGAATCGCAATCGCCTTGGATTCTTCGTTATTATCATCAACGGTGATTAAGGTAATCGGGTCACCATAAACATTTTCAGTAAACACCGTTTTATCTTTGCGCTGCGTATTATGTTCAACAACGTGCTGCGCGGCCTGCAATATATGCTTGGTGGAACGATAATTCTCCTCCAACAACACCTGCTCACAACCGGGAAAATCTTTTTCAAAATCTAGGATATTGCTAATGTCCGCACCACGCCAACCATAGATAGCTTGGTCTGGATCGCCGGTTGCACAGACATTGCCATGTGCGCCCAACTGACGAATAAAGGCATACTGCGCCATGTTAGTATCCTGATACTCATCAATTAGAATATAAGGAAATTTTTCGCGGTATTTTTCGAGCAGTTCTTCGTTTTGCTTAAACATTTGCACCGGCAACAATAATAGGTCATCAAAATCGAGCACGCACTCCTGCTTTTTTATTTGCTCATAATTGTAATATATTTGCACCAACTGTTCATCACCTGGATTTTGTGGATCCAACTGACCGGGCGTCTTTAGACGGTTTTTCCAACGACTTATTTGTGCCTGCACATAACGCAGATCTGGACCATCTTGATCGAGGTCCATGGTTTTTAACAATTTCCGAATCATGCGTTTTTGGTCGTCTTCATCCAAAATCGTGAATGGATGTTCAAAACCAAGATTGTCTTCTTCGAGTTTTAAAATGCGCAAACCAGCACTATGAAACGTAGTGATCCAAGGTGTTTCAATTTGCAAAAGGTTCCACACGCGCTCACGCATTTCACCAGCTGCTTTATTGGTAAACGTAATCGCTAGAATTTGATCAGGCTTTACCCCATGCTGAATCAGATTAGCAATACGGTGCGTAATAACGCGCGTCTTACCGGAACCCGCACCGGCAATTACCAATAGCGGACCTTTTAAATGGGCGATCGCCACCTTTTGGCGATCATTCATGCCGGCAAAAACATCTGCCTGAACCATGAATTAATCCTCGATCGTTACCGGCAAGGATGGACTCCCTAGATGAATATGATCAATCAAACGCACACCATTGAAAAACACTGCAACCGCTAAAATACAATGGTCATCAGCCTGATCCGCTTCTTCGAATCCATCTAAGTTAATAATGTCAGCATAATCCAAATCGACATCCTCATACATCAACACTTCGTTGGCGAAAATAGTCATCAAATTGGTACTGTTACGTTCACCCTCTTTATAGGCACGGTTGACTAATTCTAGGCCACGTGGAATCGCTACTGCATTTGCACGATCTCTTGGTGATAAGCGCTGGTTGCGGCTACTCATTGCCAGACCGTCGTCTTCGCGAACGGTCGCCTCAACCACAAGGTTCACAGGTATCGCCAAATCACTGACCATGCGTTGAATAAACATGACCTGCTGAAGATCTTTTTGACCAAATACAGCCATCTGTGGCTGTACAATATTAAACAACTTCTGTACCACCGTGCACACGCCGCGGACATGCCCCG
>CBDUFM010000564.1:0-2992 GCA_965366325.1 uncultured bacterium | reverse complement strand
TACCCTAAACCCAGACAGATTAAGATTATGGCAATGGCTGCGTCCACAGGCAGAGCCGTTTAGCGCAGAGTTGCCATACTTTGCTACGGGCCATACATTTCGCGTGGTTCTTCGTGATTACCCGCAAGCAAACGGTTGGGCCCTACTGATTCTCAACGAACACGCAGAGAAGAAATGCGGTCTAATAAACGTCGATGCGCTAATTCAACAAAAAGACATTAGCGTCTATCGTTGGGATCAAAACGGTAGTGAAGCAATTGGTCTACATGCGCAATTTGCAGAGGAATTGGAAGCCCATGATCATGCCCTGTACTTTTTAAGCCGCGATGGTCTGGCGCCACCAAGCAATCTCAATCTTGGTGGTTCTTTTGAGGGATAGCTGATCTGGCAACGCACTAGATATATGATGCATATCTAGTACAAGCGTATTCATGGAAGACTCGGCTAGTGTGGAAGAGGGAGTGGCTGAAGCGGAGGCTTCGCAGCGCGTTGCATCGGAGGAACTAGCTGAGCGCGCTCGGCGGCGACAATCTCGTATGCCTCAGCGTCGAGTCTGGACCTTTATTTTGATGAAGATGAATGGCTTTCTTTATATTGCCTTAGGAGCCTTTCTTTTGCTATATGCACTTAAAGCTGCATTTGTATTAAGTATGGAATACCCTTTGGCGCTGACGGTTGTCGGCTTTGTGCCAATTTTCATTTTGCCACTTTCGATCCTTTTGATCGGTTTTTGTATTTATAGGTGTTCAAAGCTAGGCGTGCTTGTTGCCTGTGTGTTTGCATTGTTGTATATGCTGATTCTCTTTTTTGAGCTGTTGGCATATATTAAGTTTGCTCGCGCCCGCCCCTACGATGCTGTCGTGCCTACCGGAGCATATGTACTGTTATTTTTAATAATGTTGCAATTTATATCTGCCTATTTTTTATCGCGCTCATGGAGGCATTTACGGTGGCTGTGAGTAAGCGATGTCTCATCTAAAGCAGTGCTAGGGTAGCTGATTCTATGCTGGGCCGTGTCCGTCCCCAGCGCAACAGGGCGCTGTATTTTAAGAGGGCGCAGTGTTCTAAGAAGGCGATGGGTGAGTAATTTAGGGCTAGGAAGGATAACCTAGTAGCTGTTGTTCAAATAGATAAACTGTCGCGGCTCATGCGCGCGGTCTCAGAAAAATATAAGAACTGTCGCAATTAAATTTGGCTTTCGTTAGCCCGCATAAAATAGTTGTAACAAAGCGAAGCGCTCTCGAAAAGGAAGAACCTTCAGCCGCATCTTTCACAGCGTGAAAGTTCAGGAGTCTGAGTTAGCCGCAGGGCCAGAAATAATTAATCACGTTTGAACTTGAAGGAGTGTTTGTTGGCACAGTGCTCGCGCCAAATGACGGTCCGTGTACGCACGGAATTTTTATGGAGCTTGCGGAATAAAAATAGGAATGCCAAAGCGAAGCGGGAGCCCGAGGCGGAGCCTCGAAAAGGAAGAACCTTCAGCCGAATCTTTCACAGCGTGAAAGTTCAGGAGTCTGAGTTAGCCGAAGGGCCAGAAATAATGCAGCTTGCTGCTCTGGTCCGTAGGCGTGCGAGGCGACGCGTAAACTAGCCCCGCATCCAGTTAGCCGTATTGTTTTTACCCATATTGCCAAAGGTGTTGGGGTCGAGTCCTAGACTTTCTAAAACAACGCGGCGCATGGCTGCTTCGGGTGCCATGGAATTAGTCCACAGTTCGAATTGTTGGTAGGCTTGGCGTAAAAACATGGTGAGGCCGCAGATGGCATGACTGCCGGCTGCTTGGGCGTCTAATAATAATCGTGTTTCGAGTGGGGTGTAAACGGTGTCGAAAACAATACGGCCAAGGCGGTGTTTGTCGGCGGGCCATGGGCTGACATCGCTGTTCATGCCGACCGAGGTGCCGTTAATGATGACGTCAAAATCTTCTTCGACGGCGACGTCGAGTTCGATGGTTTTGCAGCCAACATCATTGGCTAGTTCCACTGCGCGATCCATGCTGCGATTCGTAATAAATACGTGGGCGCCGGTGCTATGAATGGTGTGTGCAATTGCGCGACTGACGCCGCCTGCACCAAGTACTAAGCAGCGGAGCGATTCGAGGGTGCCGGATTGTTCTTGGATGCAGGACAGTGCGGCTGTTGCATCGGTATTGGCTGCGACGCATTTATCTTCGGTGCGGAAAATTGTATTCATCGCGCCAGTGACGTTGACCAGTTTTTGACACTCATCCATGAGGTCGAGCAGATCGTGTTTGTGTGGAATGGTGATGGAGAGGCCATCGATCCAGCTGCCGCAGCGTTGCCAAAAATCGCGCGCATCATGGACGAGGAAGGGCACGTAGACGGCGTCCATGTCGAGATGTGCGAATCCGGCATTGTGAATGATTGGCGAGAGCGAATGGCTGACGGGGTCACCGATGACACCAAAGATGCAGGTGCCTGATCCTTGTTCGTGAATGCGGTAAACTTCTCTCAGTTCCTGGACGCTCGGTTGTCCGGGCGCGGAGTCTTGGCCGTTAATGCAGGCAAAGGTAAACGCGGCGCCCCAGGCACCAGCGAGTAGGCGAGAGGGGAGGCCTTCTTCACCCATGGCGATGGCCACGATGCCACGGCCTTCGTTGTCTTGGTATAATTGTTCTATGCTGGCAAGGTCACCGGCGTCAGCTGCGGTAACGGCGACCTTGGCGATGTCAGCGCCAGCAGCGTACATGGCTGCGACTTTGCCGGGCAGGTCATCGCCCATACCCGTGAAGTCGTGGTAGCTGAGGACGAGCTTAGCATTCTGTGGCCGTTGCGTCAGGTGTTCGATGCTGCTTAGTTCGACATCGATGTAGGCAGCGCCGGCTTGGTCAGCAGCCAGCAACAGGTCGATGCGTTCTTTGTCGGTATGTGGGGATTTGCCGCCTTCGGCCTTGCTGCGATTGGTGACCAGCACCGGCAACGAAAAGCCTGCTATAGCAGCAATCAATGCTTGGCAGTCAGCCATGACGGCG
>CBDUFM010000563.1:0-2995 GCA_965366325.1 uncultured bacterium | reverse complement strand
AGGAAGAAAAAATCCCCTTTTGACGTCACTTCCATAGCGGTTAAATGCTTAGGTTTGAAATACGTCGAGCCTTTCGGCGTATCTGATACGCTGCGATAAAACACCACCGAGAAAGCCAAACTCATCAAGCCTGTGACGGCAATCGCATAACGCCAACCGTCTTCACCACCAAACAGCAGAGCCGCCGTAGGCAAGGTAAATGCTGCGGCTGCGGAGCCAAAGTTACCCCAACCGCCGTAAATGCCCTCCGCAGTACCCAATTCATGGTGTGGAAACCACTCAGATACAAGGCGGATACCAATCACGAAGCCCGCACCGATAAAGCCAAGTAAGAAGCGCGCAATCGCGGCTTGCAGAAACGAATCGGCAAAGGCGAACATAAAACAAGGAATAGAACATACCGCCAGCAACGCCGAATAGACGACCCGAGGTCCATACTTGTCGGTCAGCATACCTATCACGACTCGCGCCGGAATGGTTAACGCGACGTTGAGGATCAACAGGGTTTTGATTTCCTGAGTGGTCAGTCCCAGAGTGTCCTTCACCATTTGCAATAACGGCGCGAAGTTAAACCACACAACAAAGGTGATAAAAAACGCCATCCAACTCAGGTGTAAGATTTTCATCTTGCCTTTAAATGAGAATATCGAGAATTTGCTGCTTTCCATGAATCAGTCCTTTCTAGTAGTCCATTACTAGGTGCGCCAACGAATCCTAGACTGGCGCACCTATGTGGTGTGTTAAGCCGCCTGAGAAACCGCAGCGAGAACCTGAACCGAGCCGTTGTGCTCACGGATCGGATAGGTCTTAATTTGATGATGCGGCTCCTCTAAGCACACGCCAGTTTCTAAGTGGAAGTGCTGTTTATAGAGTGGTGAAGCAACATAAGGCTGACCATCGAGCGAGCCGATAATACCACGTGAAAGTACGTTGGCATCGCTGATCGGGTCGTAGTTTGACACCGCATACAGCTCCCCTGTTCGAGTGCAGTTAAATACCGCCACTTGTTCATCAACCACCAACGCGCATACCCCAGCATTTGGCACTAAATCCGTGGTTTGGCAGATAGTTATCCAGTTTTCCATAGCAAGTCTCCTTTGAAGCGAAATCGTATAACTTAATCTTGAGTGGTGGCATTACGGCACTTCCACCACGTCGATGTTCTGTTGTTTTTTCTTGCGCTCTGATGGCTGTGGGAAACGTTGATCGCGCATGGAGATAAACTTCAGGCGCTCATCGCGTTTATCGCTATTGATGAAGTGCTTGAAGCGTTTGAGTTTCTCTGGTGATTCGAGCGTGGTTTTCCATTCGCACTGGTACTTCGCGATGTTAGCCGCCATCTCTTTTTCGAGTTCTGCGCACACACCCAACTTGTCTTCAATCACAACGCTCTTTAGGTATTCCAGTCCACCTTCGAGGTTTTCAAGCCAAACAGAGGTGCGCTGCAGGCGGTCAGCCGTGCGGATGTAAAACATCAAGATACGGTCGATGTATTGGATCAGGGTGGAGTCATCTAGATCAGAGGCAAATAGATCGGCGTGACGAGGGCGCATCCCGCCATTGCCACACACGTAAAGGTTCCAGCCGTTTTCAGTCGCGATCACGCCGATGTCTTTCGATTGCGCTTCTGCACATTCACGCGTACAGCCAGAAACCGCAAACTTAATCTTGTGCGGGGAACGCAAGCCTTTGTAGCGATTTTCAATATCTATCGCAAAGCCCACGCTGTCTCCGACACCAAAACGACACCACGTGCTACCGACACAAGACTTAACGGTACGCACAGACTTCCCGTAGGCGTGGCCCGTCTCAAAGCCAGCATCCACCAGCTTTTTCCAGATAAGCGGTAAGTCATTCAGTTGTGCGCCAAATAAGTCAATACGCTGGCCGCCCGTGATCTTGGTATAGAGGTCAAACTCCTTCGCTACTTCACCCAAAATAATCAGTTTTTCAGGCGTAATTTCCCCACCCGCCACACGCGGTACAACCGAATACGTGCCATCTTTCTGAATATTGCCGAGGTAAATATCGTTACTGTCTTGCAGTTCTACGTGTTTATCATCGAGGATATAGTCGTTCCAGAACGATGCGAGGATCGAACCCACCGTAGGCTTGCACACACTGCAGCCCAAACCGGAACCGTGGCTGTGGAGCAACTCGTCAAAGGTCTTGATTTGATTAACGCGAATAATGTCGCTCAGCTCTTGGCGCGAATACGCAAAGTGTTCACACAGGTCGTTATTGACTTCAACACCAAGGCTTAATAGCTCGTTATCCAATACCTGTTTTGCCAACGCAGAACAACCGCCGCACCCCGTTGACGCATTGGTACTCGCTTTCAGTTCTGCCATCGTGGTGCAACCTGACGCGACCGCTTGTTTGATGTCCCCTTTGCTGACATCAAAACAAGAACAAATCATGGCGCTATCTGGCAGAGCATCGATACCCATTGCTGCCGAATCATCTTCGACCGCGTTTGGCAAAATCAACACCGAAGGGTTGGATGGCAACGGCATATCGTTTTGCTTCAGTTGCAGTAAAGTGCCGTAAGCGTCGGCATCACCGACCAACACTGCGCCAACAATTTTGCTGCCATCCGCCGATACAATCAGGCGCTTGTAGACCTGCTCAATCTCATCGCTGTAGGTGTATGACTGCGCCCCTTCAGTACGACCATGCACTTCACCAATACTGGCAACATCAACCCCGAGTAGCTTGAGCTTGGTGCTCATATCGGCCCCCGTAAACTCCGCCGGCGCATGTTCGCCAAGCAGGTGACTTGCCGCGACTTTCGCCATTTGATAACCCGGCGCGACCAAACCAAAGACTTGATTCTGCCATAAAGCACACTCACCAATTGCGTACACATCAGAGTGACTGGTCTGGCAATAATTGTTGATGACGATACCGCCGCGCTCACCAATCTCGATATTACTGCTGCGCGCTAATTCATCCTGCGGTCGAATTCCCGCAGAGAAAACAACCATATCGGTTT
>CBDUFM010000562.1:0-3004 GCA_965366325.1 uncultured bacterium | reverse complement strand
GGATTATTATAAAGTTGATAAGGCACCTAGGGTTGCTGAAGCAATTGAGAGGGCTATGGAATGCTTAGCCGGTGGTGCCTGACAAATTTATGCCTTTGAATAGTTGCTGTTAATTATTGTTCTTGTGCTCTCTTCATTAACGCTGTTGATTAGGGGGGAAGTTAATGGTAGGCGAGCTTACTGTAAGATATGGAGATTTTTGCGAATTCGCCTTTCTGATTTTCCTCGCTCATGTAATTAAGTATTTAGAATCTCTATGTACTGCACTTGGTGAAGGTATTGATATGCCAGATAATACTGAGCAAGAGTCAGAGTGCTGGATGAGTGCGGCAAAGACTAAATTTGAGTACATTAAAAAGTAGTCGCGAGCAAATGGTAGTGAGCTAGTGAGACTCTTCGCTCAAATAAACCAACGGTCTGAATGCTCGACAGCTGCCTGATTACGAGCAGAATCTGCGCATGCATAAGACAGCCGATAGCGACACCTTTCTTAAATTTATTGAAGCACGTGCTTTGGAAAAAGGCCCGAGCAATGGTGACGAGGCCTACTGTTTACCGGATGCAGTCCAATGTGATGTAGATGTTGTGTATGCGCAGTACGGTGACTTGGCCTTAAGTGCTGATATTTTTTATCGTAAGCAGGGGCGTTCCGAACAACGTCCAGCGATGCTCTTTGTGCATGGTGGTGGTTGGCAGGCTGGTTCACGCGAGCAGTTTAAATTGCAGGCTGCGTATCTGGCCCTGCGTTATGATGCGCTATGCATGTGTATATCGTATCGTTTTTCAGATGTGGCGCCGTTTCCAGCCCAGCTCCATGACAGTAAGGCGGCCCTGCGTTTTTTGCGTGCGCATGCGGCTAGATACCATATAGATCCGGAAAACATTAGCGCCTGCGGTGGTTCAGCGGGCGGGCATTTAGTCTTGATGTTAGCCATGACTGCAGGTGTTGAGCAATTTGAAGGTGATGGTGGTCATGCAGGTATTTCCAGTCATGTGCGCGTAGCGATTGGCAACAATCCACCGACGGACTTAGGCCAGCGCGCTGCGGAGGTCGGTGACTTGGAGCGTATGATTGCCTTTATTGGTTGTTCGTACGCTGATAACAAGGCGGCGTATGATCATGCTTCGCCGATGCATTGGGCTCATAAAGATGCAGCGCCGATTTTATTAACTCACGGAACAGCGGATGTCACGGTAAAATGCAAGCAGTCAGCAATGCTGCATGAAAAATATCAAGAATGCGGAGCACTGTCGGTGTTTAAAACGACGCCGGATGTCGGACACGGTTGGTTTAATCATCCACCGTATTTTCGACAAGTCTTAGGTGACTGGGAAGTATTTCTGCAAGAGCACGCTGACTGGAAACTGGTCGACTAGAACAGCGTGTGTGTGGCGATAAAAAGTTTGGCCCATTCAATTGTGCCTAAATCTGTAATAAGTCAGATGAGTCATCCCAGGCCAAGCACGCCTGATCGCTGTTTTTACAGCTTATTTTCTGCCACTGGCTAATTATTTTTTGCCATTGGTCCTCCGCCTCCGCCTAGGGGTATAATTAAAAAATAGACGACTCCGTTAATAAAACTATAGCTAACGAGCCTGTTTTTTTCATCAAGAGTCACCCATGTTCGTTTGTTGCTCCATCCAAAGAGTCCAACACTGATCGATTTACAGGAGTTTTTGCTTCTTCCTGCTAGGTAGCCATCATGAAATTTGAATTGAACTATTTCGGTGCAAATGTTAACTCCATCTCTCATAAGGGTGATCTTATAATCTTTCCCATCTAAGTGTTTTATTTTCACAAGATCACTGTCTAACAGAGTGATTTGATCACTGGTTTGTGATAATTCTTTCCATAAGTGCACATTTATCAGTATACCATCAGTGGTTTTGCTACTTGCTTCATAAACGCCATTTACAGATGACTGTGATTGAATTGGTGGGAAATGTTCCGATACAGCTTTTCTTTCGGCAAATCCGCATCCACTCATCATAATGCCTATTATTATACCGGCAAAAATTTTGGTCATATTATTCTCAGTTTGATTGGAGGTCCATAGTTGTTACGACACGCATTGCGGCCTAAGACAATGATTGTTTATGCGCTGGCTTGCTTATTAAGTAGCTCCGTTTTCTCTTGTTCCGCAAATTGCCTAGCATCAAATATGCATAAGAGGCAGCCACCTAAAAATCCTATGATATGCGTGAGGGGTGTTGGCACGAATAGGTCACTCGCACCAGCGAAGAAGGCGGCTTGGAAATACGATTCGTAGAGAAGTTTGGCGATAAAGCCAAGGCCGATTACACTGCACAGTATTTTAATGGGTAATATCGATTTCGCATGCGTTTGCACTAAAACTATGGCAAGTAATGCAGAAGAAAATCCAGATAAGCCACGGTAATAATCAAATTGTGGCATAAAGCAGTGTACAAACAGTGGAATGCTGATCCAGATGAGGAAGAGTGCTAGTAATCGTTTGCGTTCGCAGAGCTGCCATAACAAAAAAGTCGTGCTGCAGTTCCAGAATAAATGATCAATAGTCCAGTGTGTGCATTGAGCACTGAGTAAGCGCCACCATGCGCCGCTCTTAATGGCCTGTCGATCGAACTGCATGGCTTCGCTATAATGTGGAAAGACATACAAGAAACAGGGAATGATAATGCAGACGAGGAGGCCGACTGCACCCAGTCGACCTCCGTATGTCCTTTCTGCACAGTCTGTGCTACTTGTCTGTTGCGTGGGCATGTTTTGTATGCCTACTCGTTTATCGATTTCGTTGCGTCTGTTGGTTTGTTCCTTTTAAATAAGGCAAGGAATCCCAGGAGGCAAATGAGCAGAGCTGCAAACGGGTCGATTGCACCACCGCCACCGCCACCGCCGCCACCCAAACTCCAGTTTCTGCGCGGAGCCGGATTGCGATTCTGCTGATTGTCTAGAGGCACTGCTTGCCGACGCAGTTGTGGTGACTGTTGCGGTGACTGTGGTAGTGCTGTAGGGATACTGCTT
>CBDUFM010000561.1:0-3005 GCA_965366325.1 uncultured bacterium | reverse complement strand
CATCAGTCAGAACTGCCAGTATTAGTCTCAATCATAAGCCTAGAGCAAGTAGGGTGCCGAACAGGGTGATGCGAGGCCATTGACACTGCTGCATATGCCTGTGGCAGGGCACTTAAATCCAAGCTAGTCTTGCCTAAGACGTGGTTTAGTCTGCCGCTTATGGCTGTCTTGGAGTATAATAAGAAACGTTACCCGCTGATCGAAAAGATCATTATCGGTCGTCAAAAGAGCTGCGATATCGCCCTGCTGGATCAGGGCGCCAGTCGTGAGCACTGTAAAATATTCCATGATAACAAAAATCGTATCTGGGTCGAAGACCTCGGCTCTGCCAACGGCACCAAACTCAACGGCGATACCATCAAGGCGCCCTGCAAACTCAAAGACGGCGACAGCATCACCTGCTCAAAGAGTGAGATCAAAGTACACCTCGATGAGGCCGATCGGGAACAAAACCGCAGCAGCCTCGACATGTTCAATCCAGAAGCCTTAGTAGGCACCCTTATCTCTGGACACCGTGTCCAAAGCGTAATTGGCAGCACCAATATCGTGACGGTTTACATAGCACGCCAACTCAGTCTCGATCGCGATGTCGTCCTCAAGGTCGTCCATCCCAATTTTGCTGATGCTGAATCACCCCTCGCACGTGAAATTGATGAGCAAACCAAGGCTGCAGCACGGATTAATCATCAAAGCATAGCCCAAGTGCACGAATGTGGCACGGAAAACAATTTCATCTGGTCGAGCATGGAATTGATCGACGGCGAAATGCTCTTCGACCTATTAGACCGCGAAGGCCAACTCGCACCTGAAATTGCCCTAATGATGGCAGAAAAAATTGCCGATGGCATGCAATCTGCCCACGAACATGACATTGTTCATCGCGCATTAAACCCGCGCAACATTATGTTGAGCAAAGATGGGCGGATTAAAGTAGTCGATCTCGTCCTCGAACAATTCCTACGCTATCACTTAGAACAAAAGGGCATCCCGACACCAGAAGACCACGCCGACTATTTAGCGCCGGAATTACTGCGCGGCAAAAAAGGCGATGCTAAATCTGATATCTATGGTCTCGGCTGCATTTTATTCCAAATGCTGACCGGCCAGCCGCCCTACGTATTTGATAGCGCCGCCAAAACTGCCCAAGCACATATTAAAGACCCTATTCCAGACATCACCGAACACTGCCCTGATCTGCCCACTAGTATCAAGGAATGCGTCAGCACCATGCTGCATAAAAATGCAGAATGGCGCCACCAAAGCATGGGTGACTTACGTGAAGAACTGGAAAAAATTCGCAAAGAATTACCAAGCAACATTGGCCAACAAAAAGCCCGCAAAGTCACCAACGATGCTGGCATGGCCAATGGCAATGCTGGCGACCGACCAAGCCAACGCCTGAGCGCCGCAAAAGGCGGACGCGGCATGGCCGTGGTCATCAATCTCTTAATTTTTGCTGCCCTGGGTCTGTTCGTCTGGTACATGATGAACAAATTAGATCCCAATGAATTTACCAAAGATTACGTGCCGCCGGTTAAAACACCAACCACCAATGATGATCCCAATAATCTCACGCCAGGCACTGACTTGAGCGGACTCAATGAACAAGCGCAGAAAAACATGGCGCAACGCGAAGTGCAGCAGGCCAACAAAGCGCTCGATGATTTATGGCAACGCACCAAAACAAAAATTGAGCAAGAAACCAATCAAAACGAATGGGACAGCGCCGAATACAAATTACGTCGCGCCCTCCCACAGTTCAAAAACAGCACGCGCGTTACCAACACCGCCAATAATTACCTAAAACAACTCCTCATCAGTGGCCGCACCTGGTACAACGGTGAATTACAAAAAATAAATTCAGGTAATAGCATTGACGAATTACGGCAACAATGCATCGACCTCAATAGCCTGCGCTCAAAAGTACTAAACGAATCACGTCCCGATGTCGAAGCGCGCTACCAACAGGCCGTCACTGGCATGCAACGTCACCTCGCTCGGGCCAAACAGTCCGCTATTTCACAGATTGAAAATGGTGAACTCAAAGCACTACAAGCTGAATCTGATGCACTAAAAAAATCATTTGCTGGCACTGCCATTGAACAAATGCATTCACAATTTTCAGCACTTGTTCATGAAGCACAACGCATCGATTACCTCGGCGATTGGTCAAGCACCCGCGAACAATTAGTCAAAGCCGACAGCGCCGAAGAACGACTCAGCGCTGGAGCGGCATTAATCTTAAGCGGCAACACTGATGCTGGCACCAAACTCTTACTCGATTCAGCTAAATTTAATAATAAGAGCCTGCAAAAACGCCGAGACGCCCTACTCCGTAGCCAAGCAGCCATTCTAAAATTCGACGACAGTAGCGATCTGCAACAACTAAACTTCACCCTTGGTCAACCAGAACTTGGCAACGGCTACCTCAGTGGTGTCGCTGACAATCTCTATGAATTCGAAGCGCGTAACACCCTTGGCAATCAACAATGGGAAGTTTCCTGTGCCTTAGAATTTCCCCAGGGTCTCAGCAATGATTCCGAAGTAGTCTTGCAAATCGGCAGCGATGGCGAAGCGCCCATAGTCGTCCGCATTAATAAAAGCCAAATTATTGCACGCATTGAAAGTTCAGACCAAGAACAAGAAACACCGAGCAGCTTTAATCCGCGCCAAGTGAACACGATCAGCATTATTTACAGCAATGGCAGCAGCAGCGTGTTGGTCAACAATACCATCCTCAGCCAAGCTAACGTCACACTATCTGCCGATTCACAACTGAATTTCACCAGCACCAGTAGCCACTGGAAATTAAATCAGCTGCAGGTTGTTGGCGGTAATTAATGTCCGCACTGCGTCTAGCACTCAGCATGGGCGATGCCGCAGGCGTTGGTCCAGAATTATGCTGTCGCGTCTGCGCTGATCCGCAATTTGCTGAACATGAATTAATTGTTTACGGCAACCGACGCATCCTCGAACGCGTTGCAGCAACATTACAACTCAGTGTT
>CBDUFM010000560.1:0-3008 GCA_965366325.1 uncultured bacterium | reverse complement strand
AACCACGTATCTGCCTGTTTACGGCAACTGAGATCGACAACCAAACGCTCAGGTCCAATGAGCTCCGAGAGCTGTTTTAGTCGCTCTAGGGAGAATGTATCCTGATCAAATAAATAGGAGGTGACGATGAGTTTTTCGGCACCGGCATCAAGCCATTGTTGGGCGTTATCGTAGCTTATGCCACCACCCAGATGCATGCCTTCTGGCCAGGCTGCTAGGGCCTCACGAGCCGCTTGATCGTTATTGGGTCCCAATTTGATAATATGGCCACCACGAAGTTGGTCGTTTTTATATAAGGTGGCAAACCAGCCGGCATCGTGCTCAGATACAAAATTGGTTTCGAGTTTGCTGTTATCGTCGGATAAACTACCGCCAACAATTTGTTTAACGGCACCTTGGTGCAAATCGATACAGGGGCGAAAAAGCGTCATGGCAGCTATGGTTCCGGAATAAAACGTATGTCAGTATCAAGCGTGATGGCAGGAAAGCCCTCAGGATGCTCAGCTAAGGATGCTGCGTAAGCTGCCACTCGTTTACGTAGAAACAAGAGATCATGGCTCCATTCAGAAGCCGGCTTTTGCGCATTATCTTGTTCGATAATGTTTAATTGCTGCTGGAGTTGGTCTAAATCGTTTTTACTGATGACACGGTGAACAATGATACCATAAGCAGCGTAAACACCGGTGCTTTCATCAAGCTGATGGGGTGCTGAGCCGTCCTGATGATGTTGGCAGCTAAAATAACGCAGTTGCTGTGAATGATGCTCTGGGGCTTCAGATATTTTACGCACATCTGACTGAGAGAGCGAAATGCTATCATACCAATACTCATAACCACTGCGTGGACACACGCTGAGTTCTTGCTTGCGCAGGCGTTGGTGGTAGCTGCTCTGGCTCTCATTGTCGTGGCGCTTTCTGGGAATGTCACCACCTAAATATTGTCGTAAAATATTACCTGCCGAATTATGCCGATTGGGTACCCATGCTTGCTGTGGTTTGGGGTTTTTAATTTGTGGGAAGCCTTTGAAATTATTTTCGTAAATCCAGTAGTTGACGGCATCGCCCATACGTTTGAGGCGTAGCTTGCACTGTAATTCCACCGCTTGATCACGCATGGTAGAGGGGAGCAAGCTCACGATGCCAATGAGAAGGGCAATCACGACAAAAAAGATGATGCTCTGACGTTTGTATTCATCTGACATAGTAAGAGTATCCGGTGTGAGGCTTGTCTGTAAATGCATAGTCCGTACCTCTCTACGGCTGTGCTACTGCAAGGTCATGCGCTATAAGGGCGCTTGTGTTCATATTTACATACGCAATTGGCTTGCCAGACTCTAGGCACATGAATAGCCGTACTCTATGGAAGCGTGTGTGTACGATTGGCTCATGGACGCTGATAAGCAGGGTTCTGGGGCTGATTCGCGATAGACTGATGGGCGCATTCTTTGGCGCTTCACTCATCTTAGATGCGTTTTATGTAGCCTTTGCTCTGCCCAATATGGTGCGCAATTTATTTGGAGAGGGCGCTCTCAGCAGTGCCTTCATCCCACGATATGCACAGCTTCGCGAATCCGATCCAGAACAGGCTGATGCCTTTGCTGGATTAGTGCTGACACGATTGGCTGTTCTACTGAGTTCTTTGGCAGCAGTTGGCATGTTGCTGTGTGCTGGGCTGATGTTGTGGTCAGATCAACAAAAGATTACGCTAGTAGCGGTACTCGCCTTCGCCCAATTACCCTATTTGGTATTTATCTGTGTCTCTGCAATCATGGCAGGGGTCTTAAATACGCGTAAACATTTTGCCGTTCCAGCTGCGGCGCCGATTATTTTAAATATATGCATGATTGGCACGGTGCTTTACGCACAGGATGTCTACCTATTGCCCTATGCGATTTTTTGTACAGGTGTCCTGCAATTATTGCTTCATGTCTTGGCCCTGCGATTTATTGGTGGCGTGCCTTCCTGTCGTTGGAAATCGAACGAGACTTTTGTTGAAATGAAGAAGGCTTTGCTGCCCACCATTATTGCAGCAAGCGTCTTTCAAATTAATGCGTTCCTAGATGCCATTATTGCTTATAAGTTTCTTGATGACGCAACTGGTGCAGTGGTGATTTTGTATTTTGCCAACCGTTTATTACAATTCCCGTTAGCCTTAATTGCTCATGGCGTTGGTACTGCGGCCTATCCAGAAATGTCGCGCGTTGCTTTAAGCGGCTATGCAGCTACTGGATCCCTATTATGCCGAGTGAACAAACTATTAATGGCCTTGGTTATGCCAGCTGCTGTTGGACTGTATCTCGTTGCCGAACCCTTAACACGTTGCATCTATCAGGCAGGCGCTTTTGGCGACGCGAGTGTCCTCCGGGTTGTTGCCGTCACACAAATTTATGCATTTGGTCTCATTCCTATCGCCCTTAGTAAAATTCTTGTCCGTAGTTTTCATGCACATCGCAATCAAATGACGCCAATGTGGATCGCTATCATTGGTGTCTTTCTCAATCTATTATTAAATATCGCTCTAGTGATGTATACCGATTTAAATGAACGTGGACTGGCACTCGCATCTATAGTATCTAGTTTTCTTATGTGTGCATTGTATGTTGCTATTCTGCTACGTAGAGGGACCGGCACGATTATTGAAGGTCTTTCCTTGGCTGCTGTATGTATCGTCAGTTTCCTCATGGGCCTGACAGTCTATCTGGTGCAGCAATGTTGGGTCCTCGATCATGATTCCTCTTCAGGCCTTCGTTTTATACACTTAATGGTTTGTGTATTAAGCGGGTGTGCAATTTATGCAATTTTACTTTATCGCTATGTGAAACGTTGGCGTGCTCAGTTGCATGTTCAGGTCTAACGATTAAAAATCCAACGTAACTGATGCAAGGTGTGTGAGAATTTACTACTTGAGTGATTTGTCGTTTGTGGCTACTATGGAAATATTGGAAGGTACTCTGCGGGCAGGATTATGGCACATATAGACTTAGAGCAGCAATTTTTATCATATAATCT
>CBDUFM010000559.1:0-3014 GCA_965366325.1 uncultured bacterium | reverse complement strand
CAGAAACCACGTGCGCGCAACTCTCTGCATAAATGTTCAAGGCCATTTACTTTAATTTCAAACATACTTTGTAGTTGCAGGCCTAGCTCGCCTTCTGGCCAGCCTTTATTGCGGAACCACACAAAATAGGCCTCTGGTAATTCATCAAGGTAACGACCCTGATATTTACCGAAGGGCATGCGGCTGTTGGCGAGAGTGGCCAGATACTGGGGATTGAAGTCCATGCGGAGAGTCTACGCTTATGCGTCACTATTAAAATAGACAATCTGTACGCAGTCTGAGTATAGGGGCTGCCATTTGTCACAATCACTGGTCTTGCATGTTTCTTAAAAAAGGAGTTCTTATGTTATCAATAAATCGTGTATGTCGCGTGCTGAGTTTGTGCTGTGTAGCGGTGCTGAGTGCGGCGTTTTGCTTGCAGGCAGCTGATGACTTCGACATCAGCAAGGTCTATAAGTCCCCAACTGCCAAATGGGAAAGCAAAATCGCAAACTTTGAAAAGCATGCGGCCAAGGGCCATTTGCCAGAGAATGCGATTGTCTGCGTTGGCTCATCAAGTATGGCGATGTGGCATGGCCGTATTGAAAAAGACCTAGCACCGTTGACTATTATTAAACGAGGCTTTGGTGGCAGCAATTATAACGACGCGATCACCTTTGCACATCGCATCATTACTAACTACAAGCCACGCGCCGTCTTGGTTTATGAAGGTGACAACGACATCGCACAGAAGGTAAGTCCAGAGAATGTAGCACGCGCTTGTGATTTATTTGTAAAAACCCTGCGCGAAAAATTACCAGAAGTGCGCGTCTATGTTATCTCAGTGAAGCCAAGTATCAGCCGCCAGAAAATGTGGCCGGATATGTTGAAGGCAAATAAATACATGAAAGAATACTGTGAGAAACATGACTATCTTACTTTTATTGATGTAGGTGAAGTCTTGTTAAATGAAGACGGCAGTATCAAAACCGATATCTTTATTAAAGACAACCTTCATCTTAATCAGAAGGGTTACGATCTGTGGTCAGCCCATATCAAAGCCGCGCTGATGAAGGGCGAAGCGAAGTACGAAAAGAAGTAAATATTTAAATATTAATTAACTGTATAAAGCGCTGCAGCCTCGTTCACCTGAATTTGTATTTTAGGTTTGTCGAGATACTGCAGCGTTCTGTTTAAGCCGAGAGAGAAGCTGTTGTTTTCCCACCATCCATAACTGTGGGTATTGCTAATAGAGTCACCCACAGCGATAAGGAAGAAGTCATACGGATCCCATTTGTTCAAGACATCATTTTTAATAAGTTGGGCATCCAAATTCCTGAGATTATACCAAATTATTAAGCGATGCCCGTTACCCATACGATGTTGATCATTTGCTGTAGGCCAATGTCTATAGAAAAAAACATCATTGGCATCGTGCTTGAGTGCAAGTCCTATGCAGCTGGTCATTGATAAGCTCCTGGGTGAAGTCTATATCACAGATGGGTCTATACAAACCTATATTTACCTGTCGCTACGAAATGGAGAAGCCGGTAGATCAGCTTCGTTATACAGATTGCAGGCGGGGTTGTCGGACCAGCCGTAGCGAACGAATGCGGGTTTGTCGATGTTGCTTGCGCTGACAATGACGTCATTGCCGTCTATTGTTGCATTAGCCCAGACGAATTTCTTGTCTGCGCCTGCGATTTCAAAGGCCGTGAGCTTGTCTCCTTTTGCCTTGAGACCGCCACCAATGTGATCGAAGCTGACACGAATATTGTTTCCTTCTATCTTGGCTGCTTTAAATGTTGGACCGGAATAAATGAGGTCATCGCTATAAGCGAGGTGCTGTGCTTGAAGAGCGAGTCGATAGCCAACATCCTTTTTATTTTTAGGGTGAATATCTTTGGCTTCACCGATATCAATAATCACAGCGACGCCAGTATTGGCTAATTGCAGCGAGTCATTTTGTGCTTCACGTAAGCCAGCCCATTGACTGGGACCTGGCTGTTGAGTGGCGGCTTTGTGGTTGGCTAATTGCACGGTTAGGAATGGGAAATCACCAATGCCCCATTGTGCACGCCAGTCTGTAATCATAGCGTTAAGGCAGTCACTATAATCTTTAAAGCGACTTACGTTGCTTTCTCCCTGATACCAAATCGCGCCTTTCATGCTGTAACCGACAATGGGTGCAATCATGTGATTAAATAAACCTGCTGGGCGCCAGTTAGAGTTGGGTGGAAACATCCCGTTGACACTTGGCTTTTTCCCTTTTTTCCCGCCTGCTGTCCATTTGGCGATAAGATCATCTAATTGCTTCTTCATTTGTGGATATTTTTTTACTTGTCCATTAATCCAGCCGATGTGGCCTTGAATAGATTTAATCTGATCAAGGGTGCTGTGATCGATCCATGATTCGATGGGCGTGCCACCAACAGAACTATTTATTAATCCAACGGGCACCTGATACTGTTCTTGTAGAAATGTACCAAAGTGAAATGCGGTGGCTGACCAGTCGCCAATATCGCCATCTGCAATTTGCCAGCGACCGCTGACATCGTTGGCTTTGTCACCACCGCTGGACTGTTTGACTTTAAAGAGTCGTAAGCTGGGTAGCGTCGCTGTCTGTGGATTATCTGGATTGTCCTTGAGCCACTTCAATGGAAAGGCCATGTTCGACTGCCCCGAGCAGAGCCAGACTTCGCCGAGATACACATCTTTAATGACTTGTTCGTTCGAGCCTTTGACGCTGAGTTGGTAGGGACCGCCGGCCTCTCTGGCTTGGAGTGTTAAGGACCAGTTACCTGCACTGTCTGCCTTGGTTTCTGCCTTGCTGCCATCCAAATCAACGCTGATCGTCTGATTGGCGAGATCGGTCCCCCAGACTTTTATGGGGGTATTGCGTTGCAGGACCATCCCATCGCTAAACAGGCTGTTCATCCAAGTTTCTGCAAATAAAGCGTTTATGTTTAGTAGGCTGATACACAGCAAGAGGCTTAAGCGCATGAGGTCGGCTCCGTAACTCGTGTTAGTTGTCT
>CBDUFM010000558.1:0-3017 GCA_965366325.1 uncultured bacterium | reverse complement strand
ATGAAAGCGTAAGAGCAATTGGAACATAAAGATCAATAATTCCAATCGAAACGCATGTAAAAACTACGACCAGGAATTTCATGCTCACTGGTGCTGCCTACTGTTGGCACTGCATCCAATTCCGTTTGCGTAGCCTCTAAAACACCCAGCTGCACCTGACCATTATGAAATGTATGGCGATAATTGAGATCCAGATGCAATTGCGCATCAACGTACTCCGGCGCCATCGTCAGCGTAGACAACAACGGATCGACAGCCGTCTCATCAACCCAAACAACAGAGAGCTGAATGGTATCCTGCTCACCAAGATACTGCCGAACGCGCGCACCTATTTTATGCTTGGCGGGCGCAAAGGCACGCACACTTTGATTATCCTCATCAGTGCTCCAGTCATGATAGGAATACCACACCGATGCACGCGTATCACGAACACGATACTGCGCTTCAAGCTCTAGCCCAAATAGATTCGCACCCTCTCCGGACATTGTTTCAAAGGTCAGTTGTGGCGCACCAGGCAAGAGATCAACAGAACTAACATCAAATCTCGCTAAATGTTCGTAGGCATGATAAAATGCATCTATAAACACATGCACTTCATCTATAGGATTGAGGCGTAAACCTAATTCAGCCGATTGCACACCTTCATTTTTTAAATCGTCGTTACTGATAACGCGAATAAACTCTTGGCCATCTAATGGCCCAGGCGCAGGTGGCGAGGAATAATAACGAAAGAAATTTGTTTCACGCCAACCAACCGCAGGAACCCGAAAGGCCCGCGCCACTGCACAGCGTAATAAATAGCGACCCTCATCATCCAGCTCTTTCAAAACAGAAAGACGCGCCGACCAATCGTCATCGGCATCGGAAAAAGTATCTGCGCGCAATTGCAATTCTACGTCCAAAGAATCATCAAATGCAATTTTATCTACGAGGAACAATCCTAGGGACGACTCGGATACACTGCCATCGCCAATCAGCACATCTTCCACCGCATTCGGATCGTTATCAAAATGCGTTTGCACCGCATTAGCACCCAGCATCAATGATTGAGCCCCCAGCTCCTGCTGCCATTCAGCATCAACACCAAATTCAACAGAGTCATAGGTTCCAACATTAGCTCCATCATACTGCATAAATTGCAGATACGTTTGCACTTGGTAATAGGCATCATCACTATAGTTATCTCGGTAACGGGCATACAGATGCTGACGATCGATGGAAGATTCCTCATCTGTCGGCAGTAAAATAAACTCCGCACTACCAGAGGCCTGATCCAAAGTTTGCACACCAATGCGCAAACTACGCTGCCCATCAAAGCGATAGAGTGTATCCAGATTCAGGCGCAGGGTATCTTGATAATCATCTTCGGTAAAATCTTCATCCAAGACAGCAGCTGAAGACTCAATACTTTCATAGGCAACGTGCACGCGGCTTGACAACGCCCCGTGCTCTGCTTCCCATTTCACCGACGCATACTGATCGCCAAAGTCATTAATCTGTCCCGTCGCATGCCAACCAAGGTCAGCGCCCGGCTCACGCGTAATCACGTTCACCACACCGCTAAAAGCGTTTGCGCCCCAACTTGCGCTACCAGGGCTACGCACCGTCTCTATTCGTTCGATAGAATCTGTTATCACTGGCACTTCATTAAAATTCGTAAACTGAAACAAAGGATTATGCGTCGGCATACCGTCTACCAAATACAGCGTACGATTGCTTGAAAAATCATGCTGCCCTTGAATACCCAATGCATAGCGGCGTCGATCGATATTTAAATGATCCATACCTGGCTGAAACTTTATTATTTGCGATAAGTCATTCCAACCGCTCATACTAATTGTTTCAGCATCCAAAACACTTGTTGCTGCCGTCGCATTCCAAATAGTCGCTTCTTGACGAGAGGCAGTGATGACAATCGGCAAATCAGCAAATAGATCTAATTCATCACAGATCTCCGTGCCAAACCCTACAGCCCTATCCTCATCAGCAGATTCCGCTGCACGCAGCTGCCCCTGGCTGGCACCAACCCAATAGGTAAGACAAATTAAAACAACACACAGGTACAGGTTCTTGAGCAATTCGACCATAGTATTCCTATAGATGACCTAGGCATTAGATTAGTAGACAGCTCATCAATCGCAACATTTAGGCAAAAGAAATACGGCGTTCGAGTCACCATGCACAGACAGCGAGACCGCAATCAAACGAACAGACCGTCACAAAAACAAGGGCACAACAAGCCAAAACGACAAACGGCACGGACCTAGGCGCTGAGCCACACAAATGGGCTAGGGATCGACCTTGAGCACGTCAGTACCATCTACATTCACAGATTCAGTAGCGGTCTCTACGCTAGACTCAACAGGACTTACCAGTTCAGTCGGGCTGCTCGTTGCCTCTGGCACGCCAAGCCCCGGCATAACGATCAACAACAGCATGTAGGTGCTAAGCGCCAACAATAAGGCAAGCCCGGTCGGCCAGGTAATAATCCGACGCCAAAACATAGCCGGCAGCACCACCACAGAAATACCAAGCATCCACCAGAAATCCCAATATAAAATACCAAGATTAACGGGCAACGGAGCAATTAACGCAGAAACACCAAGGATCGATAAGATATTAAAACAGTTGGATCCTAAAATATTTGCTACAGCGATATCGGTTTCTCCCTTGCGCGCTGCTTGCACACTGGTCGCCAATTCAGGCAGCGAAGTACCAATAGCCATAACCGTCAATCCAATAACCCGATCAGTCATCCCAATTTCACGGGCAACACTCACACCACCATTTAAGGTCAACTCACCACCAACAGCCAATAAAATAATACCAATAACAATTTTAACAGTAGCACTGAGCACCGTTGATTGATTATCGTCAGGGATATCGCCCTCATCGACCTTTCCTAATTTAACCGCCAAATAGGTATACAACAGAAGCGCTACAAATAAAATACCACCCTCTAAACGCGAGATTAATGCAACGCCATCACCTATCGGCATGCAAAACAGAAATAAGAG
>CBDUFM010000557.1:0-3043 GCA_965366325.1 uncultured bacterium | reverse complement strand
CATCGACAGTAATTTCCGTACCGCCGTATTTACCAAAAAGCACAACGTCGCCTACCTGAACGTCAGGTGTAGCGCGCTCGCCGCTGTCCAATTGCTTACCTGGACCGACAGCAATCACTTGTCCCTGTTGTGGCTTTTCTTTTGAGCCATCAGGGATGTAAATACCGCCAGCGCTTGTGCTTTCCGCCTCAGTGCGTTTAACAACAACGCGATCTTCGAGCGGTTTAATTGCAACTTTTGTTTTTGTAGCTGCCATAGTTAGTTTTCCTTTGATTAATTGAGTTGTGAGAAAATGAATAATCTGACAGCTGGACTAGAATCCGCCCATGCCGCCCATACCACCCATTCCGCCCATGCCACCCATTCCGCCCATACCACCCATATCTTCTGGGCCTGGACCTGCAGCTTCTTCTTTACCTTTGATTTCAGCTATCATGGCATCGGTGTTTAGTAGGAGTGCTGCGACAGATGCAGCATTTGAAAGAGCGCTTTTTGAAACCTTCACAGGATCAATAACACCGGCTTTCACTAAATCTTCAAACTCACCAGTTTTGGCATTGTAACCAAAGCTAGCCTTACCTTTTGCGATCTTCTCAACCACAACAGAGCCTTCAACGCCAGCATTTTCAGCAATCGTAAAAGCAGGCAGGGTTAATGCCTCTTTAATGATTGCAGCACCAGCAGCTAAGTCGCCTTCGAGTTTTAATTTGTTAATTGCGTCGATGCCGCGAATAAATGCAACACCACCACCAGCAACAATGCCTTCTTCAACAGCTGCACGGGTTGCGTGCAAGGCATCATCAATGCGGTCTTTACGCTCTTTCATTTCAGCTTCAGTCGCTGCACCAACATTAATCACTGCAACACCGCCAGCTAATTTAGCGAGACGCTCTTGGAGTTTTTCGCGATCGTAATCGCTGCTGGTACCTTCGATTTCACGACGAATCTGTTTAATACGTCCTTGAATGTCAGCGCGTTTACCGCCACCTTCAATAATGGTCGTATTTTCTTTGCTCACAGTTTTTGCGGTACCTAAATCTTTCAATTCGATCGTTTTTAGATCGATTGCGAGATCTTTAAATACAGCCTGTGCACCAGTCATGCATGCAATATCTTCCAGCATTGCCTTACGACGGTCGCCGTAACCAGGTGCTTTAACCGCACAGCATTTAACAACTTTACGCATGTTATTAATAACCAATGCGCTCAGTGCTTCGCCTTCAATATCTTCAGCAATAATTAAAATGCTCTTGCCTGCTTTAGCTACTTTCTCAAGCAGCGGTACGAGATCTTGAACGTTGCTAATTTTATCTTCATGAATGAGCAGCAATGGATCTTCAAGCTCAGCAACCATGTTATCAACATCAGTTACAAAATTTGGTGATAAGTAACCGCGGTCGAATTGCATGCCTTCAACAACATCAACATCGTCGCTCAGGGCTTTGCCTTCTTCAACGGTGATCACGCCGTCTTCACCAACACGCGCCATCGCATCAGCGATCATTTCGCCAATAGCCGTCTCATTGTTTGCAGAGATAGAACCAACATTGGCGATAGCCTTTTGGTCACCGCGCACTTTGGTTGCACTCTTGGTCAACGCAGCTTGAACAGCTTCAACAGCTTGATCCATACCGTTTTTGAGGTCGATTGGATTAGCGCCAGCACTGACCGCTTTTAAACCAGATGTAAAAATAGCCTCAGCCAAAACTGTTGCCGTTGTGGTGCCATCACCTGCAACGTCGCCAGTTTTAGAAGCGACTTCTTTTACCAATATCGCGCCCATATTTTCATATGGATCGCTCAACTCGATTTCTTCGGCTACCGTTACACCATCTTTGGTAACATGTGGTGAGCCAAAGCTCTTGTTAATAATTACGTTACGGCCGCGTGGCCCTAGCGTGCACTTCACTGCCTTAGCAAGCTTCTGTACACCTAATTTGACCTTATCGCGGACTTCGTCATGAAAGACGATCTTTTTCGCTGCCATTGGGGTCTCCGTTTGGATGTTATGACAAGTAAATGATTCCTGCGCGCTCTAAATGCAAACGCAGTGCCAAGATACAAGTCTAGATATATAGGTAACTTAGTTATTTAGGACCACCCCATTTCTGGGGCCCTTGTCAAAGTGACATGAATTAAGCTATCGACAGCCGCTACACCACCCGAGCGCACTTAATCCTTGGGCTTGCGCTGAGACTTGGACGACGGCTTGCTGTCCGGTTTTTTATCCGCCTTCGGCGGCTTGGCTTTTTCTGGCTTGGCTGCTGGCTGTGCCTGCGGCGCGGCTGCGTCAGTACTGGCTTTCGGCGTCGACTCTTCAGAGGCCTTCTTTTTATAATCGTCACTGCGATTGTAATCTGTTTCCCAAAAGCCATCACCCTTAAAAATCAGTCCCGCACCACCCGAGATCAAACGCTCAATTTTCTTTGATGAGCACTGTGGGCATTTTTTCAGTGCATCTTCACTCATTGATTGGAAAACTTCAATGATGCCACACTGCGCACACGCATATTCATAAGTAGGCATAAGATCGTATTCACTCCGTGTGAGTGGGGTTTTGTGTTTTTTTAGGCAAACTCAAGCAAAATAACCGCATACGCGCAACAGCGGCAGCGCTATCTACTTGTGCCTTACACAATCACTGCGAAGCTCCGCCATGCCGTTCAATTGCTGCATCATTGGCACCGACACTGAAGTTGGTAAAACGCATATACTAGCGCTGCTCTGCCATGGCCTGCGCCAATTGCAGCGCGAGGTCTGGGTGCATAAACCGGTTGCCTGCGGAGACTGGCAAGATGGACAAGCCGAAGATGCGCGGCGTCTACGTCAGTTTGCCCATCCACAGCAAGATCCCCAGCTCATTTGTCCCCTAGAATTTCCAGCCGCTGCATCGCCACATCTTGCAGCACAAGCAGCCGGCGTAGAGACACATTGGCGGCGCATGAGTGAGCAGATTACAGCGCTGCTTGGCAGCCACGATCTCCTCGTTGAATCCGCTGGTGGCATACTCGCCCCGCTCAGCAGCGATGGTGGCACTATCATT
>CBDUFM010000556.1:0-3045 GCA_965366325.1 uncultured bacterium | reverse complement strand
TCAGCCATCGCATGGTTTTACGCAGCGGGCAATCAGCTGCGACCATTATTAATGACATTATCGATCAGATCCCTGTGCCACGATAAAACGCATGCACTCCACAGCACGGGTTTCAACATCAATTTCTAGCCACTTAAGTAGGCTCGGCTGGTTCACCTGTATTGGTGCAACGCTGCTTTTAGCTACCGCATTTATTTTAGAGCACGCTTATGCGGTCTACCTTGGCTGTGGCTTAGTTGCTGCCTGCCTAGTCTCCCTGCTCCTCGGCAGACGCCAATTACAACACATTGAAAGTCGCTGGTTACTACCGCCCAGTCCACATGCCGGACAATTTAATACCATCGGCGCAGAATTATCGAGCAGCAGCGCAAGCGCACCCATTACCCTGCACGCCTATGAACCGCGTAGCGAAAAAACCCAAGTCGTTTCCAGTATACCCGGACTACAGCACGAAAAGAGCCGCATCACCTGGCCCATCTTTTTTCCTCAACGCGGGCAATTGGCATTACCGCCTCTTGAAATTAGCTGCGAACAACCATTTGGCCTAATTACCAATCGCTGCCAAAATTCACACCTAAGCCGCGTCATAGTCTTACCAGCACTTGGCACGCTTAAAAAAGACATGCACATCGAACTAGAAAACTGGTTGCATCAAAAACGATTACCAACGGCCAACGGTACCGATGAATTAGTACGCCTACGGCCCTACCAGTATGGCGACTCGCCACGCCTCGTGCATTGGCGCGCCAGCGCACGCAGCAAACAATTAATTGTATCGGTCCGCTCTGACATCGCAGACTTCCACATCTCACTGGTTTTGGACTGCAGCTGTAAGCAAAAAAATAGCCGGCGCTTTGAGCGTCTGATTAGCATGGCCGCAACGCTCATTGATCATGCCCATCAACACGGCTGGTCGCTATCACTGCATGGACATTTTTCACCCAAGCAGGGCCTGTTTCAATCACGTCAAAAATTAATGGAATGCCTCGCCCTCGTGCAAAGTCGCGAACAGGACCCGGTTGAAACCTATGTCCCCAAGCAACAGCATTGTTTAATTCTTAGCCTGCGTGAAGACCTAGCCGAACACATCGATACGCCCTGTAAAATAATGACGCTGAGCACGCTTGAAAGCTGTATATCCCTTGCGCGAGATCGTCGATGAAAGTCATTGGCAAACAGCTCGATGCCTTGCACATCATTCACTGTGGCTACCTCTGTATCTGCGCGGCCTACATTTCTGCCATGTACCCAGTTGCTTGGCCTGCGTGCCTTATGCTCGCAATTTGCGGCATCCTGGTTGCGATCATGCCCAATGCTTGGCGTCAAAAAGCCATTGGTGAAATTAGCTTTCTCAGCATCGCCCTCCTCGCCAGCGTCGTACAATGGTTCCTACACGACAATGACCCTCAAAGCATTAATGGCCTCTGCCGCATAATTATTGTCACCCTCGTCTTGGTCTTGGTGCCGAATCGACCAGGACTGGTGCGTCCGATTGCGATGCTGGTCGCTCTAGAACTACTCTTATTAGACCGTCACGCCGAACTCTCACAGAGTATTGTTATCTTTCTCAGCACACTTGCACTTTCATCACTGTTTCTTGATGCTTGGTTACGCCACCAATACGGCAACCCCATCGGCGTACGCATCCGTAATCGCTGGGTACGAGCACCTTGGATACCGATGCTCTACTGTGTCCTTATCATTAGTTTACTTTGTGTGCCCTGTGCAAGCGTACTCCAAGAACTTGGACAGCAGAACCGTGTCTTCCTTAATCCAGACAGCGACAGTGCTCGCAACGACAAAGCCAACAAAACCATCACCATGGACGACTCGTTACGTATTGGCAACCCACTCTGGTCAGACCAACAACCCTACATTGTTGCCCGTTTTTTCCCAGATCGCACATCTTATCTCAACACACAAACACAAACCTACATCCGCGCACGGAGCGTCCCACAATTTAAGCTCGAAGCACAAGGCCAAATTAGCTGGAGCAGCCCCAACACCGCCTTCGCCTACAACGGCCCGCCCATAGAGGACATCGCACTCGGTAGCGGCGCAACGCTGATTCGCTTTCGTAGTGGTGACCGGTTTATTTTACGTCCGGATGGCTCACAAATTCCCAGCATTGAAGACTTCTACTTTGATAGTGAATTAAACATTTACGCCGATGAAGTTGACTTGGACGTCAAACGATACCGCTGTGGTCTGCCTAAAGACAGCTATGTCCGCACTCAACAAAATGCACAACGTCATGATGATGTGTATCTAGAAGTCCCCCCCTATCTGCAGACCTTATTTCAACAGCACATTCCTCAACTCGAGCAATGGCGCATTCTTAACGCAGAACAAGCTGCCCAGCAAATCACCCTCTACCTGCAGCGAAATTGCCGGTATAGCACCAAAAACCTCCCAACGCTCAAAAACAGCCCAGCACATTGTCTAGAATTATTCCTCTTTGGTGAGCACAGCACACGCATAGGTCACTGCCAATATTTCGCCAGTGCGGCCACTCTCTTAATGCGCAGCTGCGGCCATGCCTGTCGTCCAGTGTTTGGCTTCTCTAGTAATGAACGCGACACAGAAGATAAAACCAGCATCATTCTTCGCGCCTGGCATGGGCATGCGTGGACAGAATTCATTAATAGCAGCGGCAACTGGCAACGACTCGACACAACACCCGCTGGCTATCTCGACCAACGCATTGGCCCCAATCCGCAGATCGACGCCAATGAAATCAGTCAAACCCTTGCAGGCACTGATAGCAACAGCAGCTCCACGCGCCTCCTCATGCTCATTGGAGCCAGCTGCGCGAGCATCATTTTGGCCCTGTTTTTACTACTGAAACCACGCAAAGCCGGTCAAGCTCTCAGCAGCAGACAAAAGCAGCTCGCCCAGCAACAGCAGGCACTGCTTGTCTGTGCCCAACAAATTGGCATCACGATTAAGGAAAGCCACACCCTCAGCCAAATCGTACGCCGCGTTGAAATGCGCAGCGGGATTAATTTATCCAAAGACCTAGAGCAGCACCTCGCGGCACTCTAT
>CBDUFM010000555.1:0-3047 GCA_965366325.1 uncultured bacterium | reverse complement strand
GGACTTGGTGAAGGTGGCTGGGGTAAATCAGACCGCCGTGATGATGTGAAATTTGATGTTGATGATTTTGCCACTGCGATGATCCGTTTTAAAAATGGCAGCACGGTTACGCTTGATGTTTCTTGGGCTGCGCACGCAGAGCAGGGCAACCGGAACGACGTGCATCTCTACGGTACAGAAGCGGGCGCAAGTTTGTATCCAGATAAGATGTTCCGTTTTAATGATGATTATGCATCGGGCTACGAAGTTATCGAAGGTGTTGGTGGCAAGCCAGCGCTCGCACACTGTGATCGGTTCCATAATTTTATTAATGCGATCAATGGTGACGAGCAGCCGCTAACCAGTGTGTACCAGTCCTTGCAGGTACAGCGTATTTTGGATGCGATTTACGAATCATGTAAGACTGGTGAAGTCGTGCGTTTCGAAGAACAAGCACAGGCAAAGGGTAAATAATATGGGTTATGCAGATTTCGGTGTTCAGAGCTATTGCTTTCGCCACTTTAAAGATAATGCCGACGTGGCAGCCAAGGTAAAAGAAATTGGCGTTTCCGCGATCGAAGTATGTGCCGTGCACGTGAATTTTAATAATCCTGAGGAATGGGATGCGGCAATCGCAGCCTACAGAGATCAGGGTGTTGAAATTCTCTCTATCGGTGTGCAAACATTTACTGGTGACGAAGCTAAAGAGCGTCAGTGGTTTGAGTTTGCGAAAAAAGCGGGTGCGAAATATATCTCCGCACATTTCCGTATCGATACCTTTCAAACAGCGATTCCGATTGCGGAAAAACTCTGCGAAGAATTTGATATCAAGATAGCGATCCATTGTCATGGTGGCTATTCATTTGGTGGATCATTTGATGTGCTTTCGCATATGCTGAAAATATCTGGCCCACGCATCGGTGTGTGCATGGATACCGCCTGGTGTATGCAAGCGCATGGCAACCCAGTCAAATGGGCCGAAGACTTTGGCGATCGTTTACACGGTCTGCATTACAAAGACTTCATTTTTGACCGTTCGGGTCAGTGGGAAGACGTGGTTGTCGGTGAAGGCAATCTAGACCTGCCAGCCCTAGTTGCTGTTCTCGAAAAGAACGGTTTTTCAGGCTATTCAGTCATCGAATACGAAGCCGACGTCGAAGCACCAGTGCCAGCACTAACCCGCTGCGTCAACTCTATGCGTGAAATTACTGCGCCAGCATAAATTCGGTGTGATCTAGCGAAAATGGCTGGCCTCGTTTGGGGTCAGCCATTTTTTGTGAATATAGACTAATGAGTCTGCTTCTTCTGATTATTCTTAACGTAGGTAGCATCAACTGGAGTCTTTGATAAAGTCTGGCGATGGAGCTTTCATGAGGGCTGATAAAACGGCAGCGCAATTAGCAATGCAAGGTTCTGAATTGACTGTAAGGGAGGTCGCCAGTTTAGAAGCGAAATTGCGAGAAAACCCGCGTGATATTCAAACTAGAACTCATCTTTTGGGGTATTATTTCCTTCGTGCCAATGAGGATGAGCATGCATTGCATGCGAAGTGTCAGCATATTGCGTGGTTGATTGAACATGAACCGGAAGAAGCAATCTTGGAGACGCCATTTTGTGTACTTCACAGGGCCCTGTCTGGTGATGTTGCTTTTAATGAGGTTGTGGCCCTCTGGGAAAAACAATTGGTGCTCTATCCGGATAATGTAGCCATCATAAAGAATGTTGTATCCTTTTATACAACGGCTAATCGAAAACGTGCAATTGATCTGTCAAAACGGCTTATTGGATTGGCTCCTGCGGAATCAGATAATTATCAGAACCTCGGGCAGCTGTATGCGTTGGATATAATTGGCAGTGATGACGTAGAGAAAAATGTAAAGCAAGCAGGCCTAGCGTTAGAGTGCTTTGAAAAAGCTTATGAATATGCATGCGCTGAAGGTCGTGATGTTCTGCGAAGCGATTTGGCTAAGGCAGCATTTATTGCTCAGCGCTTCGATCAAGCAGCGAAATATGCGGAAGATATGCTTGAAAACAATCCAGCTGGATGGAATCATGGCAATAATATTTATGCGGCGCATTCTGTGCTTGGTCAGTTGGCCTTGCGTTTAGGCGATGTGAAACAAGCCAAATTGCATTTATTAAAGTCAGGCCAAACCCCAGGCTCTCCGCAGTTGGGGTCATTCGGACCTGATATGGCGTTGGCACAGGCCTTGTTGCTAAAAGGTGAATGTTCGGTGGTGTTAGCGTTTTTGAAGCTGTGCGCAGTATTTTGGCGAGATAGATCGAGTCATTTGGAAGGGTGGATAGCTGACTTGGAAAATGAACGCATGCCAGATCTTAGCAGCAATATTCGTTGATTTGTGTTGCTTATTTCCAGTGACTAAGTGTGACATTGTTAGGCAGTACTGCATCTGCTGTTGGGGTAAAAATAACGCGGAAGCCTGCCTTGTCTGCGCTGGCTAAGGCGATTTCAAAGCAGAGTAGCTGATAGTCTTGGTTTTGTTTTTCAAATGCTGTTGTTGGTGTGCAGTCTTGTATACTCCATGTGGTCGCGTGGCTGCTCTCTAGGTGCACGAAATAGGATTCGTCGCCGTGTTGTAACTGTGCTGTTTGTTGCTCATTGAGGAGCGTTATTTGGGCTTGGGTGCACATGGCCCAGCGTATAGCTTGGATCGGACTAGTGGCCGCACTTCTAATTTCGTCCTGAATGATGGCGACACCGTTATTAAATAATTGCACGCCACGTTGTGCGGTGTGCAGCTGTTCCGCGTAGACGCTGCTGAGGTCAATAATGGAAAAACGTCCATCGCCGGTTAGGCGTTTTTTAATAAATGCGCCTCTGCCGCTGACGTGCTGATTCTGCTTATCGACCATGAGGATGTTATGGCTTGCACTGGCGTGTCGAAAAATGTTCCAGCGATCACTGCTTTGCTTGCGGTTCCATATATTCAGTTTTTGTGCTTCGAGTGTGCCGTAGTGTTCCTTGCCGAGGTCCGCAGCCCAACGTTTACCTTTGGCGTCAAAGATAAAGCTGCCCACATCCATATGTGCGTGGTTGTCGCTCGGGC
>CBDUFM010000554.1:0-3048 GCA_965366325.1 uncultured bacterium | reverse complement strand
GGCCTCGGTAGCGATCACGATGGCATTATGGTCCTCGACGAAGCTGCTCCCATTGGCAGCCCACTCAGCGATAACTTAAGCAGTGGCGACAAAGTCCTCGATATCGACAACCACAACATCAATCACCGCCCCGACCTCTGGGGTCACCTTGGCTGGGCACGTGAATTCGCCATCATCTTTGACAAGCAAATCCCCGCTCTCGCTAATATCGCCTTTACCAATAGCAGCAGCAACTGGTCCGTCGACATCCAAGACGAACTGTGCACCGCCTACTGCGGCGCTGTTGTCGAAGGCGTTGATAACCGACCAAGCCCAGAATGGATGCAGGACTGCCTCCAGGCTGCTGGCGTTCGACCACTGGGCCTGCTCGTCGATATCACCAACTACGTGATGCTCGAACTCGGTGAACCGATGCACGCTTTTGATCGTCGCCAAATCAAAGGCAATAACATCATCGTTCGTGCTGCCACAGAAGGCGAAGCTTTTACTACACTTGATGGTCAGGCTCATGAGCTTGCCGCAGGCGATCTCCTGATTGCTGATGAAGAAAAATCTCTCGCCCTAGCAGGTATTATGGGTGGCGCAGGCAGCATGGTCCAAGCCGACACCACGTGCATTGTTCTCGAAGCCGCCATATTTGATGCTGGCCGGATCCGTCGCACGCGCATTCGTAGCGGCGTGAGCACAGATAGCTCTAACCGTTTTGAAAAAGGGCTCTTTCCATCAATGGCGCCTGCTGCTATTAATCGTGCCATTGCCTTGATTAAAGACATTATTCCAGAAGCCAAGGTCACGGATCAATTTTTCAGTGGCTGCATCGCCGCAGAACCATTACTTGTTGATTACGACTACCAGCTTGCCCGTCGCTTGGTTGGTATTGATTTAAGTGACGCACAACAAGCAGACTCATTGCGAAAACTGGGCTTCCTAGAACAAGACAATAAATGGCTCGTGCCTTGGTGGCGTCACAAAGATATCGAAAGCGCTATTGATTTCGTTGAAGAAGTCGGGCGTCTTCACGGCTACAGCAATCTCCCTGCTGAGGTGCCACGTTTACCAGCAGCGGTACCGCAGGTGAATAAGTTACGCCAAAGTGAACACCGTAGTCGCAGTATTTTATCCGGCATTTCCTGGGATGAGATTGCAACCTATGCGTTCACGTCCGATCAATGGGCTGAATACTTAAACTGGTCCAGCGATAAAATCGTGCGTCTCGATCATCCGCTTTCCAGCGAACAAACCGTTATGCGCCTCAGTATGCTGCCGACAGTTTTTGAAGCACTCTTACGCAACCGTCGCCATTTCGAAGATATCCACATCTACGAAATTGGTAAAATATACGGACAAAACATTTTTAGTGCACCGTGCACCGATGAACGCATGTGCATTGCTGGTGCTGTCATTGAAAATGGCAACGACACGCCTTTTTACGAAGCACGTGACGCCGCACTCGCTGTGCTCGAAGGCCTCGGCTATGCAGTAACCCTGCAAGCAACGAGCGAAAGCCAGCCTGGCTTTGACAGTGCACGCTCCGTCACTTTCGTTGTTGGTAAAAAAGTAATCGGCTTTGCCGCTGAAATCGCAGCCGACACCCGCAAGCAACATAAATGCAAAGACCATGCTGCGTTTTTCCATATTGAATTAGAACAACTCCTCGCCGATGGTCCCGTGGTGAAACCCTGCGTCATGGAAACCCCAAGTCGCTTTCAACAAGTCGATCGCGAATTCACCTGGGTCTGTCCCGAACAACTCGCTTGGGATGAATTGGCCAACAATGTTAGACAAGCAGCTGGCAAACTCTGCCGTCACATTGATTTAATTACGGTTTACCGTGGAGATCAAATCGACAGCGGTCACAAAGCCGTCAGCATGCGCGTCACCCTACAAGCCGATGACCGCACCCTCAGTGAAAAAGAATTACAAAAGACCAGCAAGAAAATCATCAGCACGGTTGAACATAAAACAGCAGCTAGCCTTCGCGGCTAGCTGTATCGCTGTTCACAAGATAGCTCTTTTTTATGGTCAAACCAGTCCACTGCTGGACCAAGGCCAGGATTTCTTCCCAGAAGAAATAACCTGCGCCGCCAATGCCACCGAGCATGACAATTAAAGTAAAGATCCAGCCGTAAGAAACCGGAGCAGCTTCAACCTCAACCCCTGCTAATTTAGCAAGCGCGCGCTCAAGCGATGCTAAGGTTGGAAAACGCTTGCTCGGTACTTTGTGCAAACAACGCTCACAGATGGCTTTTATGTCACTATCCATGCGCTTCGGGAATTTAGGCTCTTTGGTGCAATGCATGGTCATGATGTCATATATATTATCATGATCGAATGGCGGCTTGCCGGTGACCATTTCAAATAACATCACGCCAATGGCATACATATCTGTTTTAATCGTTACATTTTTGGTATTGCGACACTGCTCTGGGCTCATGTACACGGGCGTACCCATGACCTGACCGGTGCGGGTTAAGTTCATAGAATCGCTGCTAATGTTTTTAGCGAGACCAAAGTCGGCGAGCTTAACCACCGTACCGCCCTTGGTTGCACGTGCCTCGGCTTCACCCGTAGAACGGCGGCCAAGCTTGGTCAGCAATATATTTTCTGGTTTCAAATCGCGGTGTACCGTATTGGCAGCGCGTAGCCCACGTACGACCTGCACCGTAATCAGTGCCGCTTCTTCTGGGCTCAGTTTCTTCCGTTTGTCCAAGAGATCACGCAGGCTACCGCCGGTAACAAACTCCATCGACATGAAGGGTCGGCCTTCATGGACACCCTTACCAAACAAAGTGACCACATTGGGATGCTTAATATTACGCATCATCTTGGCTTCACGGTTAAAACGCTGTAGGTCCTCGAGGTTGTCGAGCAGCTTCACTGCTACCTCGGTGCCAGGCTTTTTGAGGTGCTTGCAGCGGTAAACCGCCCCACAGCCACCTTCACCAAGTCGACTGACGACCTTGAAGGTATCGCATATAATCGCTCCACGACTGACCTTACGTGGATTAAACTCTTTAGTGCCTACCATTCCCCTGATCCTATGGATGA
>CBDUFM010000553.1:0-3050 GCA_965366325.1 uncultured bacterium | reverse complement strand
ATGCAGATGCAACTGTCTTGTTGAAAGATGGCAAAGCACTTCGTGATCGCCGTTCAATTTTACGCAACGCATCTAAAGAAATCTCAATGGCAGAACGTGCGATTGCTGACCACAACAGAAACGTGGCACGACAAGCAGCCGCTGACAAACGTGCGGCAGATAAAAAGGCCGCCGCTGACAAACGCCAGAAGGAAGCTGATGCTCGTCAAAAAGCTATAGATGACAGGAAAAAGGCTGACGCAGAGAAGAAAGCGAAAGAGGCAGCAGCTCGTAAAAAAGCCGCTGACGAAAAACGCATGAAGGCAGAAGCTAAGGCGAAGGCAGCAGCCGATGCTAAAGCAAAAGCGGCAGCAGAGAAAAAAGCCAAAGCGCAAGCAGAGGCGGACAAGAAGGCGAAAGCAAAAGCCGCCGCTGACGCGAAAGCGAAGGCAGCTGCTGAAGCAAAGGCCAAAGCCAAGGCAGAAGCTAAGGCTAAGGCAGATGCGAAGAATAACTAAGCATCTTGATTCTTGCTCAAGAGTATTGTCCATCCAAGAGAGTGATGAAATTTTGAAGTTGCAATAAACGGTACTACATAGAAAAGGTCTTCCTCGTGAAGGCCTTTTCCCTTTTGGCGGAAACTGCGAGTGTTATTAGAATTAACGGTTCAAAACTTATTGTTCGCTAAAAATGCGCGGCTAGAACCCGGTTTGGGGCTGACCGTTGTCAGTGGTGAAACGGGCTCTGGTAAGAGTCTCTTACTGGGCGCACTGCAATTAGTCCTTGGTGGGCGTGCAACGCCTAAGCTCGTGGGTAAGGAAGCCCCACATGCCTTGGTGACGGCTGTCTTCGAGCATAGCGCCATCGTGCATGGGAAGATCGCTGTCATGGCGGAGGAGCATGGGTTCCCGCTCTTAGATGACGAAGCCGTTATTTTGAAGCGTCAGGTGTCGGCCAAGGGCCGCTCGCAGGCATGGATAAATGATACGCCGATTAGCCTCAATGTTTTGCGAGAAGTCGGTCAATCGCTGGTGGATGTTCAGGGCCAGCACGAGCCACTACGTCTTGCAGAGCGCGCCCGACAAATGGAAGTATTGGACAGTTATGCTGGTAATAAAAAATTAGCCCATGAATACGTTGCATCAGTTCAGCAGCTGCGTCAATTTGAGCAGGAACTGGAAAAGCTGACGCGCGATGATCAGCAACACATCAAAGAGCGTGATTATTGCCGCTATTTGTTGGAAGAGATTGATGAGCTTGCGCCAGTTGCTGGTGAGTACGAAGATTTGGAGCAGCAGCAACAGATTTTATCAGGGGCGGAAGAGTGGCGTGCGCTCGCTGAGCGTGCTTCGCACCAGCTATCCGAGTCTGACCAAGCGATTAACCGCGCTGTTGGTAAATTAGCCCAAGATTTGTTAGAGGCCCCAGATCAGGGCTTACGCGAGGCTGGAGAACTTTGCCTGCAAGCAGAGTCTTTGCTGCGTGATGCGGCCATGCACTGCCTTGGTGCCAGTGATTCGCTGCAAAGCGATCCGGCTGCATTGGCTGACTGCGAAGAGCGTTTGTCTCTGTATGTTGACGTCATGCGTAAGCACGGTGGTACGCCCAAGTCCTTATTGGATGCGATGGACGAGCTACGCCAGCAATTAAATGGTCTAGAGCATAGCGATGAGCGGAAAAACGAACTGGACTTGTTAATTAAACAGCAGCATGCCTTGGTGATGAAGCAGGGCCGCCAATTGGCGAAGAAACGTCGTCAGGCCTTTGCAAAACTGTCGAAAGCGGTGCTGCCGCATTTGCATGATTTAGGGATGCCCGAGGCGCGAATTTCCTTAACTGATTCAGAAGAAGAGCAGATCGATTTACTCGGTGTCTGCCATCAAGAATTTTTAGTCCAGACGAATCCCGGTATAGCGGCGGATCGTATCGGCTCTGTCGCATCGGGCGGTGAACATGCGCGATTGGCCTTGGCTTTGGCCCTGGTTCTCGGCGATAGTGATGATGTTCCGGTGATGGTCTTTGATGAAATTGATAGCGGTGTGGGGGCAAGGCTTGGTGTTGCTATTGGTCATAAGTTAGCAATCTTGGCAAAATCACGTTCAGTAGTTGTTATCACGCATACCCCACAGGTTGCAGCAATGGCTCAGCATCATTATTTAGTTCGCAAGATACAGTCGCAGAAGGCGACGCAGATGGATGTACGCCTCATGCTTGGCGAAGAACGTCATAAAGAATTAACCGATATGCTCGGCGGAGGCCCAGCGGCCTCGCAGCAGGCTGAAGAATTATTGGCGCTCGCGTAGGTTACACATGAAAAACGGTTATACATTCGCTCGCTTTGAAAAAACCTTATTTGTCCGTGTCTATGGCTTGGCGAATTTGAAAAATGCACCTGTCCTGAGTGCTTTTTTAAGTAATGAAATCAATGATGGCGTAGTGGGTGTTTATATCGATTTGTCAGAATGTCGTGGCATGGATAGTACCTTCATGGGGACGCTGGTTGGGACGTCAAATAAATTAGAGATATCCGATGGTGGTTTGGTGATTGCCAATCCAACGGACCATAGCTTTCGTTTATTGGAAATGCTTGGCGTGAGCACCGTGATTCCTGTGCGCAACGATGTCTGCGTGCCTGAAACGGATTTCGTACCTTTGGATTGTGACGCGGATTTATCGAAAAATCAACGCATGGAAGTTATTCGTCGTGCCCATGTTGACTTAATTAAATTAAGTAAAGAAAATGAATCGAAATTCCGTCCAATTATAGACGCCTTTGAAAAAGAAATGGCGGAAAAGAAAGCTGATAACGAAATGCTTTCAGCGGAAGAAGAGCAAAACGGCGAAGACGAAACCGGTTTTTTCGTTTAAAAAAACTTTATAAACAAGAGCTACGTCAAACGACACCTGCAGCCTTGATCTGGCACAGTTGGATGCTTGCTAAATATAATTAACACAGCGTGCACATGCTTACGCGTGCTTTGTTTTATTATTGTACGCATGGTCTTGTCCTGCTTGAGCTTCGTACTGAGCTGCCTGCCTGTTTGCTGATGCTCTAGCTGCTCTGGCAAGAG
>CBDUFM010000552.1:0-3051 GCA_965366325.1 uncultured bacterium | reverse complement strand
ATTATGCGCGGAAGCAGAGCAACAAAAACTCGCTGAATTCCTCTGCACGCACACGACGACCATTGGCGTGCGCATAGTCGCAGCGGAACGCTACATTCTCAAACGCCGACAGGGTGAGCTGCAAACGATTCACGGTCAGCTTGCGGCAAAATTTGTTACCTTACCCGATGGCAGTGAGCGCTGCCTCCCTGAATATGAAGCCTGCGCTGCACTCGCTCAGAAAATAGGCATCCCCACACTGCGTGTGTATCAGGATGCCCTGCGCGCCATCAGCTAAAACACGCTAATCAGTTCAGTCTTAAGACTCTTCTTTGGGCTTGTAAAACTGCGCATGTGTTTCATTTAAAAGTTCCTGCACATTTACATCAACTGCGCTCTCAGCCGTATCAACTTGGGCCACCAAATCAGGCGTCGCAAATGCCCCAGGGAACCAATCCCCTTTATCCTGAAACATGTTATAACGCATAAAGCCAAAGGATTGCTGGTCATAGCACTTCCACATACGACGTTGGCGTAAAATTTCACCAATATTAATCCCCGCCGCCGCTTCGCCATATAATTCAAAACCTTCATAGGCAGAGACTGGGTCCTTTAATACCGCATTATTCATACGGCATTCAATTTCAAGCTCAGCCTGGCTAAGCGGCACTGAGACAGGGAAAATGCCGCTCATTTCTTCAAAATGGGCTTCTTCGGTCATGCCAAAACTCAGGGTATGTATATGCGGATGCTTCAAGCACCACTTCGCATTAAACTGAATCGGCGTGAGTGGCTTGCATAAGTCCGTCAGCGTTTCAGAGGGCTCATATAATTTACCACCCTTATCATTTGGTGAAATAATAAAAACACCTAAATCTTTTGCATTGGCATAATCCACGGCGCCGCGATTACGCTGTAAGAAATAGTAATAATGGAGATTCACAAAACTAAATAAGCCGGTGTGAATAGCATCGATAATCACATCCACGGGGGCATGCGTTGAAAAACCAACGGAACCAATCACCCCCTCCTCTTGCAATTTTAGTAAGGCCTCAACTGGGCCGCCTTTTTTACATGCTGTTTCTAACTTTTCCTGATTATTAATACCATGCCAGCCATAGAGGTCGATGCGATCAGTCTTCAAACCGACTAGCTGTTCATTAACCATTTTCTTCATGGTATCAGCCGTATCCGCCGCCCCCTTGGTCATCAAATGATAACTATCACGCGGACGCTTCAGCACCTCATTTAATGCGCGTCCATAACAGTATTCACTTTTACCATAGCCATAAGCAGTTTCGATGTGGTTAATGCCATGATCAAAAGCCAATTGTGTAATACGCGCACATTGCTCAATCATTTCCTCTTTAGGCTCTTGACGCGGATCACCCCAGCCGTCTACGTAGCGCATCCCCCCCAAGGTAATCGTGGATAAATGCTGTTCTGTTTTACCAAAGCGACGGTACTGCATCTTCGGATTAAAATTGAGAATTGTTGATGTATCCATGTTTCATCCTTTAAAGATCATTAGCACATTATTCTGCAACTATTTGTAACTAATTTGCAAGCAATAGCATTTCTAACTTTTTATTTCTTAGGGACCGGTGCCAATTCTGCCGCGCAGTGATAACAAAATTTGGCAATGGGCTCATGCCCTTCAGAACCGCATTCACGGCAGCTACGATTATCCACCTTAGAGCGAAAGGACTCTACCATACCGATGGTGACAATTGCTGGTGGCACCGCTATAATTCCGTAACCACACAGCATCACGAGAGACGCAAATATTTGTCCCGGTGGGGTTTTGGGTGCAATGTCACCATAACCGACGGTTGATAGTGTCGCTATCGACCAGTACATACATTTGGGAATACTATTAAATTTTGTACCCTCGTACGAGCCTTCAAGCATATACATGATCGTAGCAATAATTACAACAAAGACCGATACGGCACCAATAAACACCGTGATCTTGGGCAAGCTCTTACGTAAGCCGTTAATTAAAACCCGGCTCTCATCGACGTAGCGCGCCAACTTAAATAAACGGAAGATCCGTAGCAAGCGCAAGGCACGAATGACAATCAGTGAATGTTCTTTTCCTGAAAGGAAAAACCCTAAATACGTCGGTAAGATTGACAGTAAATCAACCATTCCGTAAAAACTAAATATATATTTTAATGGCTTGCCAATACAAATTATACGCAGGATATATTCGACGGTAAATAGGCCTGTCAGTATCCATTCTGCACCTAAAAACCACATATGGAAACGCGCATCAACTGCCTCAACACTCTCCAGTATGACAATTAAAACACTGAGGAGAATGCACCATAATAATGCAATATCAAAAAATTTACCGAGAGGAGTACGTGCCTCAAATATAACCTCGTGAATACGTGCACGAGCAGATTGATTTGGGGCCGGCGATTCACTCATCCCAGTTCTTTGCCCCAGCGGTTAATTTTGCCATCGCGAAAACGTTGTTCACGTTCGATGCATTCAATGACCGCCCTTTTAGCGGCGTCGGCATCTTCCCAACCATAGGTGTCGGTTTTCTTGCCTTCGAGATCTTTATAAATATTGAAAAAGTAATCCACTTCGGCCAAATAATGACTCGGTAGGTGACGTAGATTTTTCACCGTTCGCATCCGAGGATCCATAACCGGCACAGCTAATACTTTGTGGTCAAGTCCATTGTCATCTTCCATAATTAACACACCCACGGGGCGGACTTCCATTAAACAGCCAGTAAACGTTGGATGCTCAATGATCACTAAGACATCCAAGGGGTCACCATCTTCAGCCAACGTGCTTGGTATGAAACCATAGGCCCCTGGGTAATGCACCGGACTATACAGTGTACGATCTAACTTAAACACATGCAGGTGGTGGTCGTACTCATACTTATTTGATGAGCCCTTAGGGATCTCAATGACAGCATTAATAACGTCTGGTACATTTGGTCCAGTTGGCAAATCCATATAGTTGGTCACAAACACATCCTTTATCGTGTGATAGCGCTACTATGAACCAGTGCCTCACGCAAGCAACGCCGCCAAGTCGTGCATACAG
>CBDUFM010000551.1:0-3052 GCA_965366325.1 uncultured bacterium | reverse complement strand
GAAGCGTCCTCAAAGCTGATTGTCACTACCAGATCATTCACATCTTCCTTAAAGCCATTCGTAATTGTCCCCGATACAGCCTTCTCGCCTACACTCAATCCGCTCAGGCCCACATCCTCTTTGGCAACCAGTTGATCACCATCAATCATATAGGTTAAGACCTGCTTTTGTTTGGTGCGAATATTAATATTATCAAAGTTTGGTACTTTTTTAAATTTAGCCTCCTGCATTTTGCCATAACCAGCTTCGATCGTCCCCTCTTCAGGCACGTACTCAACACTATGCACCGGTTTACCATCTTCACCGAGAAACTCGATCGTGTGTTTCAACTCTTCGGCAGGGCCGCCACCCACGTTAGCTAAATAGAAACTGACCGTTGCCTGACGTCTGCTTTTTTTGTATTTAAAGTCTGCATCGCTCACCGTAATATAAGGCTGCTTTTCAAGTGCCCGCGCATCAATCGGCAACATAAAGCGCGTGCCTGCAAACAATTTCTGCTCACCGCCCTCCCATTTTAATTCCAGACGATAAGCGGTTATATTACTACAATTCAGTTTGTAAGAAACGATTTGCTCTGCACCGGCCGCGATGTCTTCCACCGCTTTCCACTCGGTTTCCTTTTTACGGAAAAGCTGCTGCACCTGCATCTCTGTATCTAAGGGAATCACGCGCAGCTGAATGTTTTCGGCGCCATTATCACCGGCCTTTAATTTGAGCTCCCATTGATGAAAGGCCTTATAATCCCTATCAGCGCGCCCATGCCACACATACACACCGGCTAGATACAGCGCTCCATGCTTAGGCACATGCACATCATGTGATTGATCGCCCCATATTTTTGCTGCGTCTTCCAAGACTGGCGCATTATCCATGGGCTGCGCAGCAGCAGACACCGCGACACCTAGGCTCATGACAATAACAGCAAGCAGAGATAAGGCATGTCGTAAACCATGCTTCAATAAATTAGTTCGCACAACGGCTCCTCTGAGGTACAATGCGTAGATCAGACAAGCATCATCTGATCACATCGCTGATCTTCTAAGTGATACCCACCTATCAGGCATGACGTAGAACGCGGTAAACGACCATAAGCCGCAAAGGTTCACTACTATTTTCTGACTCACGCAGCGCCGAGACCCAACCCGCGACTACACACATGCCCCACATACGCAGCCAGCAAACACAACACAACACTGACCACAACATTTAATGACGCCTGAAAGAAATGGTCATTCATCATAAGGCGCAAAGTTTCCATACTAAAAGCCGAGAAGGTCGTAAAACCGCCCATCAGGCCAATTAGCACAAATGCACGCAAGCGTTCATCAACACAAGAGCTCGCCAAGAATACAATTAAAAAAGATCCAATGACATTGACCGCCAAGGTCCAATACGGGAACCCTGCACCGCTAAGATTGCGAATGCCAATACCTAGTAAATAACGGGCCACACCACCAAGCGCACTGCCCAAGGCAACCAACACTATCATAATCATCTTTCACTGCCTCTCTAACAACGTGCACAGAAAAACTGCAACAGCACAAAAAATCCCTTGGGCTTTATGACCCAAGGGATTCTTTTACCTAACCGAGCATATGCAATTATTCAGCTGATGCAGGAACTTCACCAGAGGTGCGCAGCATTTCAGCATCGATAGCTGCATCAAGCTTTTTCAAAGCATCTTCTGCTTTGATTTCTGCTGCAACTTTCTTACGTGAAGCCAATTGCTTGCGCGCTTCAGCCTTAACCTGGGTTAAAACTTGGTCGCGTTTTTCAGCATTGATGACAACCCATACGTAGAGGTCTTTAGTCGTTGGGTGCTCCCACACTTCTCTACGCTCAGCACCTTGGATGATTTGGTTGGTCAATTGACGACTTACGTTTTCCGTAAGTTCTTGTGCAACGGTTGCCTTATCAACACCACCGTCTGCGTCCCAAGATTTTTCGCCACCTTCACTAAAGTAACGGGTGTAAGCCGCTTGGACTTTTGTGCTGATCGTACGTGCAAGGCCGTTAAAGGCATCTTGCATAGCAGCATTGGTTTGCTCGCGCATACCACCAAGGCTCTTCTCAGCGATACCGGTTGCACCGATATTGCCGTCCATGCCTGGGTCCATAAACCACGCAGGGAATTGTACGCCAGATATGACGGGTTGTTCAGTACGCTTTTCACCACCGCAACCAGCGATGAATGCCACAGTCATGGCAAAAGCAGTTATTAGTACGAGTGAACGCATGATTTTCTCCTGTGCGTTTTAAAACGAATACTACAATTACTATTTGTAATTACAGCATCCGCAGAGTTTATAGGCGAGTTAAGTAGGTAAAGAGTTGTTCCTCTAATTCGACGGCAATTTGCTTGCCAAGCTTGAACAGTAACTGGCGACGCGCAGCGTCTTCTGAGCCAGAGCCAGCAGTCGCACGCGCCTCTAAAGCCCCTAGGTGACGGCCACTAGAACGTTCCTTGACTGATCCGCTTGCGGTGCCCTCTAGCTTGACGCTGCCATCGATAACACGTTTCACTTCAGCCACTTTGAAGTCCAGATTCAAGGCTGCCTGCGCCGGATCATCTAACACCTGCAAACCACGACTGGTACAGGCCTCGGTCAGGGCGGGCAAGAAGGCCGAAACAGAAGGATCCTTCGGTAGAGAAACGGTGATATCCAACAACAGCGTGGCCAGTGTGGTACGAATCATAACCGCATCGACAGGACAGACTGGCAATGTACTTTGCGGCGCCGCCAAACGATAGCGGTCTTCTAAAATTTCACGCTCACTAAACAGCGGCACCAATTCTTTATACAAACGCATCGCCTGCTGTAATTTATTTAAACCACTCGCCATATGCTTCTGCACGGTGCTATGTGCCGATTCAATTTTAGAATCCAATTCAACCACTTCTAAACGAATACTGCGGGCCCATGCTGCACGATCCATTTTCACTAAAACATAGGTTGTTTTTTTAGTGTCGACTTGTTCTTCCACCTCAATACCAGGCAGATCGTCTAATTTCACCAGCGTACGCACTTGGTCATCAATCTTTTTATCCAAG
>CBDUFM010000550.1:0-3052 GCA_965366325.1 uncultured bacterium | reverse complement strand
CTTGCCATTGGACGCCAAGACAGCGACCCCTCAGACCTACGCACCAACCATAACATCCATATCATGGGCTCTAGCAGTGATCACCTCATCGTCGAATCTGAAGAACGTAAATTAGCTATTGGAGACGAAGTCACCTTTCAAATAGGCTACAGCGCACTCATACGCAGCATGTGCTCACCTTTTGTAAAAAAAATCTGGAACAATTAGCAACGGCACGTCAAAACAAAAAACTTCGCTTATAAATCTTATGTATTATGTGCAGGCCCCCATAGTAGAAACTCTTGAAATATACCAGGAATCGTAAATTTCTGTATTTAAAAGCGCAAACGCTTGGGTTTAATCGAATTGCTTGCCTGTATCGTGCGGCTGAGCGCGCGCTCGCGCATTTTGGCAAGTTGTTCTTGTTGTGCGGGGTCGTCAACGAGGTCGTGTAATTCGTCCGGATCATTTTTGAGGCCATAGAGGACTTCGCGGATGTTATCTTCGCTAATTTCGGCGCGGATATATTTCCAGTCGTGATTACGCAGCATGATGTAACCGGGAGCGTGAATCGCATAAACATCCTCGCGGCCATAGCTCGTATCGCCACTGCGTAAGGCATCGGCAAATGAGCGGCCTTGAATATTTTCTGGCTGGGGCAAATCACAGAGATCTAAAATCGTTGGCATTACGTCGACCATTTCAAATAACCCGGTATGTCGATGCCCTGCCTTGAGACCATCTGGCCAATGCATAATACACGGTAGGCGCATCACGCCTTCGTAATAATTAGGACCCTTGAGAATACCGCCGTGATCACCGCATAAATCACCGTGGTCCGAACCGAATATAATCAGTGTATTGTCTAGCTCGCCAGATTTTTCTAAATCCTCAAGCAAACGTCCAATGGCTATATCTACCCCTGTAATCATCGCGGCAAAATGACGACGATACTCTTGCAGTTGTAGATCCGTTAAACCGCTATCTGCTCGCGAGTTCTTACGATCAACGGGAGCAGGAATTGTAACACCCTTATAAGGCTCAAACATTTCTGTTGTTGGATTGAGCGGCGGATGCGGCGCATAAAAACCGAGATGCACAAACTGTGGCGTTTCACTGCGTCCCCAGCTACCCATATAACGCAAGCAATGCTCACCCACCCAGCCACTATGTGAATAAACTGATGGCGCATCAATGACTTTAAATTCAGTGCGCTCTTTATGCCGATCAAATGACGCCGGCCTCATTAAACGAAAGGTCTCAACTAAATCTGGGCGCTCGGTACGCAGCCACGTCATATAGGCATCTTCGTAACAACCTGGCTCTTCGGATAGATTAAATACCTCAAAACCATAACTGTGGCGCGCACGCGGATCCAAGTCATGGTCCTGATGATTCTGAAAATGTAATTTTCCTATTTGTGCCGTGCGGTAGCCAGCATTCTTAAAACAGTGGGCAATGGTTGGACCGAAATTCGGATCTAATTCCTGTCCGTTTGTCATAACACCCGTTTGCTGCGGATAACAGCCAGTCATAAACGAACAGCGACTCGGCATACACACTGGGTTATTCGCATAGCAGCGTTCAAAGCTGGCTCCGCCATTAACCAAGCGGTCAATATTTGGCGTATGCATCCATTCTGCGCCGTGCGCTTTGATGTAATCGTAGCGCATGTGGTCAGTGGTAATCCAAATCACATTTTGTGGTCTCTTCATCCGTCTAGCATATTTGTCATTTTGCTCAGAGCTAGGTAAACCATTGGTGCAATAAACAGCTGCATGGTCACATCGCCGTTACTTACTTAAGTCCGATTGTTCTACGACACAAACAACTGTGTCCTTGTAGTCCTCATTATTTTCCCTGACGATAAGCACTTGGTGTCAGCGCGGACCAGCGCTTAAAAGCCGTTGCAAAGGCAAAGGCATTGTGGTAACCCACTTGGCTTGCAATCGTAGCAATCTGTAAGTCTGAACTGTGCAATAAACTCGCTGCATGCTGCATCCGTAAATCACAGAGATGACGTAGTGGACTCACCTGAAAACGCTTCTGACAGAGGCGCCGTAAATGCTCTTCACTCACGGACAGCAAACGTGCTAGATCACCTGCGGTCCACTCTGCGGCGAGATCCTGATGCACAGTTTCCCACATCCGGTCTAAACGATCCACTGACCTATCGGCTCCTATGATGCGACGCACATTGGTATGAATTAATTGAAACCACGCCGCCAATGCTAGACGGTCCGCTGGACCCAAGGCCTCACGCAGAACAGACTCCATTAAATGAGCTAATTCATTATCTGGGCATTTTATTATTTGTGGATAGGTTTGTGGGATACAGGCACTCGCCGCATAAGCCACCCACGCTACGCGCCACTGGCCTCGTGCACGATAGGCATGGTTAATCCCAATTGGCGTTACATAAGCCTCGCCAGGATGCAAGGCCTGCCATTGTCCATCAACTAATACCTCGCCGCTTCCATCGAGGGCTAATAAAATTTGCGCATGACGAGGCCGTTTCCGTATAAATAAAAACTGATCATCGGTATCCGACAGTCCACAGAGGGTCATACCATGATTTCGCATCACCGAGTACTGATGCGGGGAGAGCAGACGCTCCTTGGTGCCCGCACCAATGCAGTGTGTTTCACGAAGGTCAATGTGGGTGTCGCGCATGGACAGCCATCATGCAGGCTCCTAAGATAGACGCAATCCACAAGCCCACTTAATTAACATATCATGCTAAAAGGTAGACAAACCATGAACATACCGCGCCCCGAATATCCCCGCCCGCAAATGAAACGCCACGACTGGTTATGCCTGAATGGCGAATGGTCGTTTCAACGTGACTACGGCAACAGTGGCATCGAACAAGGGTTCCTTGAAAAGGATTTCGATGAAAAAATCATCGTCCCCTTCTGCCCAGAATCATCACTGTCTGGCATTGAGCATGTCGACTTTTTAAATTGCGTTTGGTATCGTCGTAGTGTTTGCATACCTGCTGATTGGAAAAATAAACGAGTTATTTTGCATTTCCAAGCCGTTGACAATGACGCAACAGTATGGGTAAATAATC
>CBDUFM010000549.1:0-3054 GCA_965366325.1 uncultured bacterium | reverse complement strand
GCTGTACTTGGTCTGGTAGCACTTGGGTCCACGATCTGGTGTTATTTCGGCTGCATGATCTTCATTTCCAGTTCTTACGAATTCAGTCGCTTTTTAGAAGATTTCATAACTTGGGACAATGAAGCCCTAGGAGCGCTGTTCATAACCTTCAATTGTTGGGTTATGTACAATCTGATGTTCCTTATTTTTAGCGCCGCATTGCTCAAACATAAAGCAGCAAACCGCAGTACCGGACCGCGAGCCATATGGATCATTTCCTACCTGAACCTTATAGCCTGCACACTGCTAGCGCCCTTCCTGTTTGGTTTTAATTTTGATCGCGACATGCTGCTCGTCCCTGGATTCATTGGTATGTTTGCGACTATAGCGCTGGGCGTCTTTAGCTGCAGTGAACACTATCGACTCACGCCGAGACAAGAGCGCGATATTAATCACAGTAATCCGCTCATCGCTACAGCCATGGTCTTTGTAGGCCCTGGTGCAGCGCGTGGCAGGCTAGCTTTTATACTTATGTCTGCGATTACGCTGACGCTTGTCAGCATTGCTCAGCTCCAATACGACAGTCGCATGGTACATGAAATATTTACCGTCATTTGGGCAAGCCTCTGTTTTACTGCTATAACGCTGCAAGTATCTGACTATCTGTACAGAAAACCATTACGGAAATTCTTTGATACCCCGGCACTGAGACGCGCATTTACGATTACCTTCTTTGCCATCATCAATATCATCCCCGCTATTCTCATCTTCATTCTCAAAGAAAATCGTGTTGATACAGCTATTTTCGAAATGATAACCCCGCTCTACAGCATTTTTAACCTCGCAGATAATCCCGAAGACCACATCGTGTTACAAATTGGCCTTTTAATTATTGGCATTGCTGCCTATCTCAGCATGCTCTTTGATGCGATAAGGTATTATCACCCCGACACGCGTCGCGTTGTTGCCCAAGAAGGCGACCGAAATCCGCGAGACCATTGATGCCAGACTGGGATCGTGCTCGGGTTCAGGCTGCAGTAAAACAATTACGTTTAGCGAGTGATCCGCGACGCATTCGCCACGGACATGGCTTACGTATGGGCAATGGACCCGGCGCCAGCCTAGAATTCCACGACTATCGAAATTATGTTATGGGCGATGACCTGCGCATGATTGATTGGGGCGTCTATGCACGCAGCGATCAACTGGTACTTCGACGTCATCGCCAAGAAATCAGCCCGCGTATTGAAGTCATATTAGACTGCTCGGCGAGCATGTCCGTGCTGCAACAAAAATGGGAACTTGCCGCGGGCATCACAGCACTTTTACTCGAGTTGGCTATCCACGATGGCGCACAGCCACTGCTCTGGCTCTGCGGCGAACGCGCACAACGTTGTACCGCCCAGCATTGGCAAACGGAATTACAACAATGTAGCAGTGGTGGTCATTTTGGTCTGCGCCATCAAATGAGTGAATTACAACCCGGTAGTGAACGCTTCCTTATTAGTGATGGTCTCTATGCAGAAGGTGGCGACCAGCTCGTGCGCAAACTCGGTCTCGGCTCTGGACGGATTTCCTTAATACAAGTCCTGACAGCCGAAGAACGTGAGCCCTCGGCATGGGGCAATGTTCGCCTGATTGATGTTGAGGGCGGCGAAAAGAATTTAAACATCGATGAGGAAGCCTGCCAAGCCTATAAAAAGCGCTTTGCTCGCCTACAGGCCACATGGGTTCAAGCCTTAAATGGACGGGGCGCTGGCGTCATTAGTTGTGATGCCGAATTCGATCTAGCCACCAGCATTCGTTCTCTACTGCAAGCTGGAGTCGTTACGCCTGGAGCGGCAACATGATTTTTGGCAATCTCTGGGGTCTACTTGGCCTGCTCAGCATTCCGCTCATTCTAACGCTCCATATTTTTAGACGTCGTTTTAAACCTAAAACGGTGAGCACGCTGTTCTTGTTTGGCCAAGAGGAATTTAATCAGGCCAGCGGACGCACACGCGAAAAGCTGCGCTCCAGCAACAGTCTGATCGCTGAATTAATTGCCGCCATTGCCTTCACTTGGTTTCTCTGCGACCCACATCTCAGTGATTACCAAGAAGCACGTCATGTAATCTGTATTCTTGATAGTCACCAACGCCTCCAAGCATTGGACGATGCTGGGCACAGCGCTTTTGAAAAAACTAAAACAGCCGTTCAAGGTATATTGCAGGCACTGGAATCACATGATCGCGTCACCCTCATTCGCAGTGGCCATCAAGCGCAATTATTAACTGCCACAGCTGTCCCCGTAACAACGGCACTGTTGGCCCTAGAGCGCTATCAAGCCGACCAACCCTATCACCACATGCAATCCAGCATCGACATGGCCGTCGACCTACAGTCAGCTAGTGAAGAAGCCCAAGTAATAGTCGTTAGTGATCATCTCGTAACGCAGCTACCCGACACATGGCAAGCGCTGAGTTATGGCAAAGCCACATCTAATTCAGGGCTTATCGACGCTCGTTGGTTTGATGATGAGCGTGGTCAACGATTAGCGTTACGCATTTATCGCAACGATGATCATAGCCAACGCCAGATTCATATTCTTGACCCACAGAACCAACGCATCACATCCTCAGCGTTAGATGCCGTGCAAGGCATGCAGCAAATCATCATTCCGCTCAACAACACATCATTGCGCAAACTCACTGTGCAATTGGACGGTAAGGATAGCCTCCCTGTCGATGACAACTGCTCCTTAGTAAAACCACCACGCGTTCTGTTACACGTGAGCGTAGCCAAAGACCTACCGCAACGTGAGGACATTATTCGTGCCTTACAAGCGACCCATAAAGTTACCATCGTGGACACCGCCGCACACCTGCACATTAGCGCTAGCAAAACGACAAGTAATCTTGGAACATGGTCCTTGATTGTACAAGCCGACCATGGCAAGCCGGTTATTGGCCCATTTTTAGCGCGTTCTGGTCACCCCTTGCTACAGGATGTAGATTTTACCGGGGTACTGTGGAGTAAGGCACAAGCAACGCTCCCGCGCAGTCGACAGTCGCTGCTGCAGTCCGCTCAGCAATG